>JAEVYR010000015.1 GCA_023392645.1 Chloroflexota bacterium
GGCCTCGTCGTCTTCGTGCTCTTCCCGGTCGCGCCGCCGCGCTTCCTCGCCGATCACGGCTTCATCGACACCGTCACGCTGCACACCAATGCCTATCGCGTGCTGCAGCCGCCGGCATTCACCAACCAGTACGCGGCGGTGCCGAGCCTGCACGTCGGCTGGAACCTGCTGATGGGCATCGCGATCGTGCGGCACAGCTCCAATCGCTGGGCACGGGCGTTCGGGTGGACGATGCCGATCGTGATGTGGCTGGCGACGATCGTGACCGCAAACCACTACCTGGTCGATGGCGTCGCCGGCTCGCTCGTGGCGCTCACCGGCCTGGCGCTGGCGGTGCTGATCCAGCAGCGGCGCTCCCGGGCCGCCGCGCAGCGGGCGCGTCCGACGATCCGCAGCCTCGGCCAGGGTTGGGCCCAGCGCGACGCGGCGTGACGATCGCGACGCCCTTTCACCTGTCGGACCCGCGGCGTGGCGGGCCTGAATCTTGGTCCGGCAGGAAAGCGGGTCCACCACACCCAGTCACAGCGACTACTCGGCGTCCGCGCCGCCCTCCCGAACGATGACGCGGAAGCCGAGGTGGCTCATGCCGGTGTCGATCATCTGGGGCTGCCGCGCGGCGGGCCGATAGCGGAAGCAGTAGCTCCGCGCGCAGAGGTGCGAGCCACCCTTGACGACCTTCCGGGGAATCCGCATTTGCGGCTGGCGCGGATCCAGGCTCGCCTCCCGCTCGCCGCCGCGCGGGTTGCGCGCCACACAGCAGGGAGAAACCGAGTCGCCCGGACGTTCGCTGTACCAGTCCGCCGTCCACTCCCACACGTTCCCGGCCATGTCGAAGAGCCCGTACCCGTTCGGCGGGAAGCTCCCTACCGGCGAGCTGCGAACCCAGCCATCCAGCCGGGTATTTCGCCACGGAAACTCGCCCTGCCAGGTGTTGGCGAGCGGCGCGGTCTCCTGCGGATCCTCATCGCCCCAGGTGAACTCGGCCCCATCGAGCCCACCTCGCGCGGCGAACTCCCACTCCGCCTCGGTCGGCAGCGTCACGCCGGCCCACGCGCAGTAGGCCTCGATATCCTCCAGCGCCACGTGGACGACCGGGTGATCCGCCAGGTCGTCGATGCTGCTGCCCGATCCCAGCGGACGGCGCCAGCTCGCGCCGGGCATCCACGCCCACCAGTTGGCGATTTCGCGATGGCTCACCGGCTGGGCAGGGGGCACGAAGACCATCGAGCCAGGCTGAAGGTTCTCGGGCGGCGCGCCGGGATACTCTGCCGGGTCCAGCGGGCGTTCGGCCACGGTCACATGGCCGGTGGCGCTGACGAAACGGGCAAACTGCGCGTTCGTAACCGGGTGCGGGGAGATCCGAAATCCGTCGACGTTCACGCGGCGGGCGGGACGCTCCTCCGGATAGTGCCGGTCGGAGCCCATCGTGAAGACTCCGCCGGAAAGGTGGATCATCCCGACCGTGGCGGAATGCTCGGGCTGGCTGGAAGCGGGTTTAGATGACATCGGCGGGTCTCCGAGCGGATGAAAGCGCGCGGCTGCGCGGTCGATTCAGGCAAGGTCGGTTCGCAGGGCCGTCGAAAACGAGAATTTCGATTGACGCGGCACGCTCCTCATGATTATATGGCTATCAGGAATCATCTTCACTCAACGCGAGACTGTCCGCGCAGACCCTATGATACGGAAACACTTCGTAAATTCGGCCGCCGCGCGGGTGGTGGGACCTCGATTGTCTGTGATCACATGCATGCAACGTATCCACATCAGGAGGGAACATGGTGACGAGCGCGGCGAACCAGGATCGATCGGACGAGCGTGAACATGATGCGGGCGATACCGGCCCGACGGCAATGGATTCGATCTCGCGACGGTCGGTGATGAAGGCCGCCATCGCTGGCGCCGCGAGCGGCCTGGTGGCCAGCGGCGCCGCGGCCCAGGAGGCATCGCCGGTCGCCGATGGCGCGGGCGGTGGCGACACGCGGCCCAACATCCTGGTGATTCTCGTCGACGAGATGCGCGACTGGCAGTGGTTCCCGGAGCAGGCGGAGCTGAATGCGGCATTCCCGAACCTGGCTCGGCTCCAGGAGCGAGCGGTGCGTTTCGGCCGGCACTACACCGCCGCCAACATGTGCACCCCCTCGCGCGGCAGCCTCGTGACCGGGCTCTACACGCACCAGACCGGCCTCGTGCTGACCCAGGGAGGCAACGTCGATGACCTCCAGGGCCCCGGTCTCATCGACCGCGACGACGCGGCGGAGGCGACACCCGAAGGGGCTGTCGAGCCGCCGTATCCGGCGCTCGATCCCCGCTTCCCGACCTGGGGCACGCTTCTGCGCGAACAGGGGTACGAGACGTACTGGTGGGGCAAGTGGCACCTGAACGACGCCTCCTGCGACATGGAGCAGTATGGCTTCTCCGGCGGTACGTGTCCCTCCCCGAACGGCGGCCCCGGTGGCGGCATGGTCGAGGACCCCAACATCGCCGACCAGGCGATCGCCTGGTTCGAGGGCCAGGGCGACCGCGGGCCGTGGTGCACCACCGTCAGCCTCGTCAACCCCCACGATATTCAGTGGTACCCGCGCTGGACGCGCCAGATCGAAGGTCAGAACGACCCGCCTTCGGTGTTTAAGGACCTGCCCCCGAACTACGAGACCGCGGAAGACCTCGCCCGGGACAACCGGCCGCGCCTGCAGATCGCCTCGCTGATGGGCGTGACCCAGGTCTTCGGCGCGATGCCGCATCGCGGCCCCGGCTATGAACGAACGTGGACTCGCATGCTGGATCTTTACCACCAGTTGCACGGCTACCTCGACCGCGAAATCGGGCGGGTGCTCGACGCGCTCGACGCAAACCCCGCCGTGGCGGAGAACACGATCGTCGTCTTCACCTCCGACCACGGTGAATACTGTGGCTCGCACGGAATGCGCGGCAAGGGCGCCGGCCTGTATGAAGAGGGCATACGCGTGCCGCTCTGGATCACTGACCCGACCGGTCGGGTCGCCTCCCAGCCCGAGATGACGCGAACCCAGGTCACGTCGAGCGTCGATCTCGCGCCGATGCTGTTGACGCTGGCCAGCGGCGGCAGCGAATGGCGATCGCAGCCGGAACATGCCCACCTGGCCGACCGCCTGGACCTGACCGAGGTGCTCGCCAGCGCCGACGCGCCGGGGCGGACATACGCGCTGCACACGACCGACGAGGATGGCTACGAGTACGGGCCGGTTCTCTTCCCGTTCCTGGAGGATGCCCCGTTCCACGTGATCGGGCTGGTCACCGACGACGCCAAGCTCGGCGTCTACACCCACTGGGCCGACGACTCGGACGAGATCCAGACCGATGGCCAGGAGGTCGAGTTTTACGACTACACCACGGAGGAGGGCCGACTCGAGATGGCCAACACCGCGGGGTCGGAGAACGCCCGGTTCAAGGAGCTTTACCAGGAGCTCATGACCAACGCCGTGGCCAATGAGCTGCGCGCGCCACTTCCGGACGACCTGGAGGTGGCCCGGCAGGAGACGATGGCGGCCACGGTGACCCGGATCGCCTACGACCGCGCGAAAGCGCAGGCCTGAGCCTCCGAATCGAATAAGAAAGTCGATCGCCGCCCTGTTGTCCGGCC
>JAEVYR010000090.1 GCA_023392645.1 Chloroflexota bacterium
GGTCAGTACCTCCCCCGAAGCGCCAACCTCGTGCAGGTAGACCGGCACCTGGTCGATCTCGTCCGGTCGCACCGGCGTGCGCATCGCCACCATGCCGGCACCGTCCTGAACGATCGCGACCGAGCGATCGATCGCGTGGGTCTGCGTCAGCAGCGTCGCCTCCGGCAGCGGCAGCAGGGCGATATCGTCGGCCGTCACATCGGCGGCGGTCAGCCCGGCGCGAATCTCGATGCCGCCGGGATCCTCGACCCAACCCTCACGGATCGGCATCGTCAGGAACGAGGTCGCCAGCGCGTCGTCGATCAGGATGGTCATACGCGTGCCGCCTGCGCGAGATGCCGGAAGTCCTCGATCGGGAACCGCGGGTAGGAGCCGAACACCTTCAGGGTCTCGGCGCGCTCGCCCATCCTAGCGAGCACGTCCTGCACGCGCGGGTCGGACCGATGCCCCTCGAAGTCGATCAGGAACACGTAGGTGCCAAGCCAGCCCTTGGTGGGCCGTGATTCCAGCCGGGTCAGGTTCAGGCCGGCGTCGGCGAGCGGGCGGATGATCTTCTCCAGCACGCCGGGCTCGTCGGCGTCGGCGGTCAGCCCGATCGACGTCTTGTCGTCGCCGGTCGGCGCGGCATCTTCCGCCGCCATCACGACGAAGCGGGTGAGGTTGCTGGGGTTGTCCTGGATGTCGTCGGCGAGGATGGCGCCACCATAGAGGCGGTGCGCCGGCTCGGGGCCGATGCCGGCGACGCTCGGGTCACCGCCTTCGACGGCCTCCCGCACCGCACCGGCGGTCGACAGCGCCGCCACCTGGGTCGCGTCCGGCAGCCGGGTCTCCAGGAAGTGCCGGCACTGGCCCAGCGCCTGCGGATGGGACATCACCGTGTGGATGCCGTCCAGCGTCGCGCCCTCCGGTCCGATCAGGAGATGGCGGATCGGCACCACGACCTCCCGGCCGATGCGGAGGGCGGTTTCGTGGATGAGGAGGTCGAGCGTGGCGCTGACCCCTCCCTCGATCGAGTTCTCGATCGGCAGCACGACCACGTCGGCCTCGCCCGACTCGGCGGCGGCCAGGGCGGCATGGATGCTCGGGAAGGGCAGCAGCGTGTCGCCCGGTCCGGCGACGGCCTCGGCCGCCATCTCACTGTAGGTTCCTCGCGGTCCCAAATGCGCGATTTGCATCCCCAATCCACCTCGTCACGACGCCGGTCGACCTGCTGAAGTAACCATACCCGGGAACGCGCGAGGTGGCACGGTCCGCTCCGAGACAGGTGGCCGCGCACCCGATTCCCACGCTTCGCTGCCCGGGAACGCGCGAGGTGGCACGGTCGGCGCCGGCTCGTATACTCGGGGCATGAACGACGACACCGCCCGCCCCCACGCGAAGAAGCCCCGACGGAAGCGCGAGAAGCTTCGCAAGGAGCGACCCGCGCCGGAAACCGTCGATACCGCCTGGCGGCTGTTCCTGGCCGTGCCGATCCCCGAAGCGGCGCGCGCCCGCATCGGCGAGCTGATCGCGAGACTGGAGCCGCGCGGGTGGCCGATGCGGTGGATCGATCCCGACAACGCCCACCTGACGCTGCACTTCCTCGGCGATACACCGCCTGAGCAGGCGACGATCCTGCAGCTCGCGCTGCCGGAAATCGTGGCGCGACACGAGGCGTTCGACCTGCGCACGGCGGGACTCGGGGTGTTCCCGAAGCTGAAGCGGCCGCGTGTGGTCTGGCTAGGCGTGTATGGGCCGACGCACCGGCTGGAGACGCTCGCGCACGAGCTGGGCGACGCGCTTCGCGAGATGCTGTTTCCGGTCGACGACCGGCCGTTCAGCCCGCACATCACGCTCGGGCGGGTACGCGACATTCACAACGCGCCGATACGGGACCTGCCCGAGGCGCTGCGGGCGGCGATCGACGAGATGGCGGCGGACGGACTGGCCGATCCGAAAAACGGGCTGCCGCTCCCGGTCGAGGAGGTCCATCTCATCCGCAGCCACCTGGAGTCCTGGGGCGCCCGCTACGAAGTCATCGCCCGCTTCCCGCTGGCGCCGAGGGACGGCGACTGACGGGACTACCGGGCGACGTATCGAACGCCTCGGGAACACCAGTCATCGATTCTCAAGCCCAACCTGCGATTGTCATATCGAGCGGAGCACCCCTGGGTGCGCAGTCGAGAAATCTCTGGCGTTCGACCGTTGCGACCTGGCCAGAAAGGGATGTCTCCACTTCGTGCCATCCGGGCACTGCGGTCGAAATGACAATTGCTCGTTGGGTGGCGTGGTCCTCATGGACGCAATGAGGAACCCGGGACCATCGTGGTGCCCGGGCTCGCACGTCGGTGAGGTGTTGTCGGGAATTACTGGTAGTTGATGACGTCCGGGGTCGGCTCCAGCGCCATGATCTCTTCGGGCGTCATCAGCGGCGCATCCTGATCGTAGAACAGCTTGATGCCGTTGTACTGGATCGGCTGCTGCTGGATGATGACCTCCCAGGTGGTCAGCTTCTCCTGGGGCGTGCCGAACCCATCCATGTTCAGCACCAGGTCGACGCCGTCCATCGGCGCGACCTGCTCCTTGTTCGAGATCGAGTAGCTGCTGAACTGGTGGATCAGCAACATCTTGCGCGACGTGCCGTACTTGTTCGCGATATCGACGCACCATCGCTGCGCCTCGGTCACGTCCGAGGCGTCGATGGAGCCGAGCTCGACGCCCGGGGTCTCGCCCGGCAGCACGTGAAATTCGGGATCGATGGCCAGGTGGACATGGTCGTAGCGAATCCAGCGCTCCAGCCCGGCGTAGTCCTCTTTCGGCGTCTTCAGGCCGCACTGGACATCGAGCAGCAGGTACATGTCGTTCGCTTCGGTGAACTGCGTGTACTTGTCCAGCCACTCGCCGGCCGTATCGCGGACATACATGCCGTCCTCGCCGGGGTCACGCTGGGCCACCGAGGCGATCAGCTCTATGCCCATCTTCCACGGCCGGTCCGGCGCAGCCGCCTCGTAGGCGGCCTTTTGCTCCTGCAACAGCGGCAGCAGCGCCTCCGGCTCGTACTGCCCGAGGATGCCCATGTTCGTGTTTTCCGGAAATCCGTAGTACATGATCAGGCGGTGATCCGGCAGCAGGCCCTCGTCGAAGCGGCCACCCACCGGCGCTTCCGGCGTCGCGGTGTTTTGCGACGGGGGCATGTCGAGGCTGCTCCCCGGCCATTCCGTGGTCGCTTCCTGCGCGTTGATCATGCGATTGCCGCCGGTGCCGTCACCCGAAGGCGCCGGAGTCTGGCCGGCAACGGCGCCGGGGAGGACGAGCCCGCCCATCGCGGCGGCGCCGGTGGCGAGGAACTGGCGCCGGCCCATCGGGCGACGCGGGAACGATCGGTTCGAGGTGCGTGGTCGCATCGGGAATCGCCTGCCTGTTCGATCAGTGAAAGGGAGTCCCCGGCTCGGCAACGTCACGTTGCCCGGGGATCGCCCCGAGGGGAACGTAGGGCTGGAACTGGCCGGTTTCGCACGCGCGTTTCGCCATCAGGCACAACTGCGCGCTGACCAGACCATCGTTGAGAGTAGCACGACTGTCACCCTCGCCGAAAATCAGCGCGATGAAATCCTTCGCCAGCTCGAGGTCGCCGCCGAAGTGCGCGCCGCCGCCGCTGGA
>JAEVYR010000571.1 GCA_023392645.1 Chloroflexota bacterium
GGGCATGGCGACATCGTCGCTTCGCCCCGGTACGCCCGGGTTCGTATAGGTTCCCGGGCGGTCGTAGGCGCAGACGCGGGCAAACGATGCCACCCCTGGCAGGACCGCCGGACCTGCTGGCTCGGCGATAGTGTCCCAGATCTGCCCGGCATTGCCGGCGCCGGATTCAAGCATGACCGTGGGAGCGCCCGAGCCCCGGCGGTCGAGGTAGAGCGATCGCCCCCCGATGTCGATCGTTCCGGCCCATTGGCCATCCGTGGCGACCGGGGGTGTTGCCCCTTGAGAGCGGAGCGGGGTCGGCGGGAACGATACGAGCGCGCCCAGCGTCGCGGCGATGCGGAGCCGCGTCGAGAGCCTCCCCTCGGTCCGTCCCACGCACTCGTGGTCAGGCATTGTCGTCCTCCCTGGGAAGCAGGCGCAGCCCCGTGGAAACCCAGCCGATGCGCCTGTCCTCATTACGGATAAAAGGCAGGCGGGTTCCCGCCATGACGGCTCGATCCCTGGCGAGGAAAGTCACCGGCAACGGCGGAGGCGGAGCTGGATTGAGGGTTGCGGCGAAGGCTCCCGGCTGGTCGATGGTCTCGATGGTCACTTCGAGCCCGCTGCCCGTGCTGGCTAAGGTGAGCGCCTGGCCCGGATCCGCGAATCGTCCGGCATACTCGTCCAGGTCCGCGTCCGTGAGTTCGACCGTTGGCGCATCGGCGTCGACGTCCATCACCGAGACAAGGCCGACCTTGCCCACGAGTGTCGAAAGCTCGGGTATCTCGCCCAGGGCGGCATCCAGGGCCGCCGCGGCCACCGCGCTCCCGCCGCCCTGACCGTTGGTGAGGACAGCGAGGGCGAAATCGTGATCGGGGATGATGACAAGATCGGCATGTTGGCCGGTGGTGTCGCCGCCATGGAAGATTACCTGGATGCCGTCCACGTCCTGAACGAACCAGCTCTTGCCTATATGGAGGTCCAGTCCTGGCACCGGCAGGCTCGGTTCGCGCATCTGCGCGAGGCTGTCCCGCGAGACGATGTTGGCATCGCTCGCGATCGCCGCGCGATCCATGTGGAAGCGGGCGTACCGCAGGAGATCGCGGGTCGTCGACCAGAAGCCGCCCGCGGGATCGACCGAACGCGGCAGCCACAGCGGCGTCTGCACGGCGACCGCCGGGCGCCCGTTGACCATCAGGGCGACGTGGCCGTCGGCGTAGCGGCGCTGAAGCACGTGCTCGCGCTCCACCAGCGTGTCCACCAACCCGAGCGGGTCGAGCAGCAGGCTGCGGATGGCGGCATCATACGTCGTGCCGGTGACGACCCCGATCAGGCGTCCGAGGACCGAGAAGGCGGCGTTGTTGTAGGAGAAGAACTCGCCGACCGGAAAAATCTGGGGCAACCGCGACAGCCGCTCGGAGATGTAGCGCGCCAGCGCGTCATCGTCATTGCCGGTGTCGAACCCTTCGTCGCCATACCACCCGGCCGAATGGTCGAGCAGGTTGCTGACCGTGACCGACTCGGCCGCGAGCGCATCGGTCAGCGTCAGATCAGGAAGATACGTGCGGACCGGCGCGTCGAGGTCGAACGCGCCCTCGTCGATCAGGCGCCATATTGCGGTGGCGGTCGCCGTCTTGGTGACGGAGCCGATTTGAAACAGGGTGTCCGGCGTGACCGGTTGCATCGACGACAGGCTGGCAACGCCGAAGGTGGCGTGCTCCTCACGGGTGCCGTGGATGATGCCGATCGCGGCGCCGGGCACGTACGATGCTCGCATCGCGGCGACCATCATATCGGTCACATGGCGGAAGCCGGGCGACGCGTCGACGTCGATGAAGCTCGGCATCGGCGATTCGGGAACCACTGCTGGCGCAGCCGTTGGGGATGCCACGGGAGTCGCGTTCGTCGATTGGTGCGCGGCAGCGGCTACGGGCTCGAGCGTGGCGGCCGCGGCAGCAAGAGCAAGAAGACGCCGGCGCGACATGAGTCCGGCGTCTTGTGGGCGAGACACAGGCATCGTCTATCTCCATGATCAGGCCAGTATGTGAAGCGAGATCGCTCCGGATACATGCCAACCGAATTGGTCGCGGAATCGCTCCTCCATCCACCATACGGGGAAGCGCGGTGCGGGACTACACGGGACAATACTCAGTTCCCGACGGTGGTGATACTCATTCGGTGATTGGGCGTTCAAGCGTCCGTGACTCCCACGCCCGGAGCTCGCGGCGACGCGGGGCTTGTTTTGGAGGCACCGAGCCGACATCGCGGCCGGATACCCGCCCGGAGGTGAACATGGGCAGTGGGCTCTGACGCAGCGGAGCTGCGGGATTGAACCCGCGCTCGAAACGGTACACGGTCAGCGTTGCTGACGGGATAGGGGCCGTGTTCGGCGTCAGTCCTGCCGGGATCGGGGCGGTTGGCACAGCCCCGCGGCGCGGACGGCCTCGGTGCGATTGCGCACGCCAAGCTTGGCGAGAATGTGCGAGACGTGGTTTTCGACGGTGCGTACGCTGAGGAACAGCGTCGCCGCGATTGCCGCATCGGTTTGGCCGGCAGCCACGAGTCGCAGCACCTCCGTCTCGCGGCGGGTGAGGGGCGGGATGATCCGTGCTGGCTCGGCGAGGATCTCGAAGGGCATGGCCGCCTCGGTCAGCGCCTGCGCGGGACTCAGTCTCCGGCCGGCGGACAGCGCCAACTCGAAGCGTTCCTCGCCCAACGCCTCACGCGCGGTCTTCACGGCTCGTTCGAATGCCACCTGGTTCTCAGCCATCCGGAAACGCAGGCCGATCCGGGTACGCGATTCGTCGGACGCGCCCAGGAGCCTGGCGCCGATTTCCATCTGACCAACGGACACCGCGAGGATGGCGATCGACTCCATGACGCCTGTCGCAGCGGGCAACCCGGGATGGCTGTGACCCAGGATAAGTGCCTCCCGGTAGAGATCCATCGCGCGCTGGTGATCTTCGGCATCCCGGGCGATGTCGCCCAGATCGCAGAGCGCCGTGATCATGCCGGAGGTATCGCCTGCGTCCCGCAGACGGCGGAACCCGTCCGTGAGGCGGCTGACAGCCAGCTCGCGGTCGCCCTCCTTGCGGGCGATGGCGCCCAGGTTCACCAGTGCCCAACCATCGATGATGCCAGACAGCCGGTGATCGGCGACCTTCCTGGACTCCGCGATGCTTCCCTCAAGATATTGGGCGCCGCGGGCGGAGTTGCCTCGCAGCGTTTCGAGCCCGCCGAGCCCGACCAGCGCCCGCGCCGTATAGAACGGGACGCGGGCCTTCCTGCACTCGGCGAGGCCGGCGAGGAGCGTGGCTTCTGCGTCCGCGTACAGGCCCTGGTATGCCTCGATCATGCCGAGCGCGACCAGGGCCTTCGCCCGCTCCGCTCCCGTGGTCTCATACGAAAGCGCGCGCGTGAGCCAGTCGTGGCCCTCCTGGTAGTACCCGAGGGCGGACCAGTGGCGTCCCAGCACGGCCGAAAGCCGCAGGAGCGAGCCAACGTCGCCGGTTGCTTCCAGCCAGCCCATGGCGGCCAGGAAGTTGGCGTGCTCCTGCTCGAGCAGCGGTCTCGCCTGGCCGGCGTTCGGCAGGAGCTCAGCGAATTCGTGCCGTTCCGCCAGCTCCAGATAGCAGGCGGCATGGGTGCGGCGAACCTGCTCCGCCTCGCCTGAGGCTTCGAGGCGTTCCCGCCCGAACTCTCGGATCGTCTCCAGCATCCTATATCGCGCGGTTCCCTCCGCGGACGTTTCTGCGTGCACCAGGCTGGCGTCGATCAGCGTGCCGAGCGCGTCGATCACGCCTTGGGTGTGATCCGGCCAATCGGTCTCGTCGTCGACGGTGCCGGCAAGGGAGCAAGCGGCTTCCAGCGTGAAACCGCCGGCGAACACGGACAGGGTCCGCAGCAGAAACTGATCCCGAGGACCGAGCAGGTCGTACCCCCAGGCGATGGCGTTTCGCATCGTTTGCAGGCGGCTCGGCTGGTCCCGCGGGCCGCCGGTGAGCAGCGGCAGTCGCCGGTCGAGGCGCTCCAGCAGGGCAGGCAGCCCCAGATGGCGCGCGCGGGGGGCGACCAGCTCGACGGCGAGCGGCAAGCCGTCCACGCGCCGGCAGATCTCCGCGATCACGGGTGCGCTGGAGGCGTCAAGGACAAACGACTCGTCAACCGCCTGGACGCGCTCGACGAAGAGCTGGATCGCCCCGGCGTCCGCCAGCTCGTCGGGTGTGAGCGATTCGTGGGGGTCCGGATAGGCCAGCGGCGGCAGCGCCAGCGCGTGCTCGCCGCTCACACGCAGAAGAACCCGGCTGGTGACCAGGAGTTTGAGCTGCGGGCAGCCCGCCAGCAGATCGGCGAGGACCGGTGCCGCGGGGACCAGGTGCTCGAAGTTGTCGATGACGAGGAGCGCCCTGGCGCCGCGGAGCGCCGCCGCGAGCGCGTCTTGCGGCGGCGTGCCGCCGGTCTGTTGTACGCCCACCGCATGGGCTATAGTGCGCGCGACGAGGGAGGCGTCGTGGATCGTATCGCACGAGATGAAGCAGACGCCGTCCGCGAAGTCGTCGGCCATATCGGCGGCGATCTGGATGGCGAGTCGCGTTTTGCCGATGCCGCCCGTGCCGGTCAGGGTCAACAGTCGAATATCGTCCCGGAGGAGCATCGCACGGGCCAGGGCACGCTCGCGGTCACGACCAATGAGCGTGCTCAACGGTGCAGGCAGTCGGGACATTCTGCCCGAAAGCGGCGAATGCGTCGGGAGCGACAGTGGCAACGGGGCGGCGTGATTGCCTGCGCGTCGGGATTCGATTGCTGGCTACCGATCCTGCTATCGATGCTGAGTTCGTGGTTCGAAACATCAATCCTGCTGGAGCAGTCAGATTCCGTCAACCTGGTCGCATGATCCGCGGAATCGATCGGCGCAAGCCGGCGGCACTCCCGGTATTTGCCCGGAGGCGGAAGGCCCATCCATGCCGCAGCCGAACGCTCCGGCGATCGCATTCATGCCGTTGCCGTTGGCGATGGGCGTCAGTCGCTGACTTTACAGGAACTGCTGACCTCGTCGCGCTCACCCATCGCCAACTCGCTGTACTGGATGGCGCAGTCGGTGGTGAGCTGGTTGAGCACGACCGCGACGACGATGCCGTCCTTGTCGATGAAGACGTGGGTGGGGAAGTTGCGGACCTCCCAGGTCTGGGCCGTCTCGAAGAGGTCGGGGAACGCGTTGGGGTCGGCGACGGCGGTAAGGTAGTTGGGGTCGACGGCAATGGGGAAGCTTGCGCCCACGCGGTCGGCGTAGGCGATCGACTCGCGGGGGTCTTCCTGCTGGGAGACGCCGATCAGGTGCATCCCGCGCGGCTCCAGCTGCGCCCAGGCGTCCTCGACCTCGGGCATCTCGGCTCGGCATGGCGGGCACCACGAGCCCCAGAAGTTGAGCCAAACGGGCTGGCCCTTCATCTCGGAGAGACGGAAGACCTGGCCGTCGCTTTCGCGAGCGTAGAGGGTCATGAACTCTGGCGCGGGCTCGCCGACCTTTGGCAGGAGGACGCTGTTGACGCCGCCGCCGCCGAGGTCGCTGGCGCCCTGCGACCGCGCCAGCCAGACGCCGGCGGCGACGATCAGGAGCGCGACGGCGGCGACGATGGCGATCTGCTGGGCGCGACTCTGCCCGGGCTGCTGTGCGTCCGGGGCGGGGGCGGTGGTGTCGGTGGACGCGGTGGTGCTCATGGTCCCTCGGTGGAAGATGGTGCCGCCCCGAGGCGGCAGGGCCGGGACCGACCCGGCCCGAACAAAAACCGCTCGGTGATGCGGCCTAGACTCCGCCGTAGGCGTGAAGTCCGCCGAAGAAGTAATTGCCATAGTAGGTGAACATCACCGCGCCGAAGCCGATCAGCAGGATGACCGCGCTCCGGGTGCCGCGCCAGCCGCGCAGCGTGCGGGTGTGCAGATAGACGCCGTAGACCAGCCAGGTGAAGAGCGCGGCGGTCTCCTTCGGGTCCCAGCTCCAGTA
>JAEVYR010000214.1 GCA_023392645.1 Chloroflexota bacterium
GCCTTCCATAATCTGCGAGAAGGCTGCCAGGTGGCCAGGTTTTCGGGTACAGGGATGGTTGGCCAGGTCGTGCCGCAGGACGTCACGGCGGCGCACTCATCCATCACCGGGATGTTCACTCAGGTCCGGTAGCAGGCGCTAGAGGTCGTGCGCCTGGCGGAGTCGGGCTGCGACGGCCTCAGCCTGGTGGAGCTGATCTGAGTCGACGGGAACGCGAATCTGGTCGAGCCGGCGTCCCGCTCGTACGGTTAGCGCCATCACCGGCGGGACGCCGACCTCGATGGCAACCTCGCGCAACCGCGTCAGCGTCGTCTCGAATGGCGTGTAGCGACCGAGGTGGTGAATGCCGCCGGGGCCGATCCGGACATGGCGGTCCGCCTCGGTGCCGGCGCGTCGAGGCGGACCGGCGAAGAAGAAGGTGACGAGACCGGCCAGCAGGAAGGCCGCGATCATGATGCCTCCCAGCAGCATGTCGTCCGTCAGCCAGGCAAGAAGGAGACCGAACGCCGTACCGCCGAGCGCGCTGGCGACGGCACGGCGGTTGGTGGCGCGGCGTTGATCGGCAACGAACGCGCGGTGGTCGTGGGCCGGAACGGTCCATTCGGCCCAAGCCTCGCCGGCGTCAAGGCGATTCTCGTCCCGGTCGAGGTTCCGGCCGAGGGCGACGGTGAACCAGAGGATCCCGACGGTGACGGCGAGGATGAGCAGGGTGATCCAGACGATGCCGGCGGCGCCGATCCCGGCCGCGTACATCAGGATCGGAAATCCGATCAGCATGAGCACGAAGCCGACGAGCACAATGAAAAACACCGGACGCGCGGCGTTGCCGGGGCGCGGGATGAGGGAGCGGTAATTTGGCACGTCGCTCACTCCGGGTGAGTCGGATACCTCATTAGCAGCGGCTGCTTGCTGTGCCCGCATCGACCCTCTCGCGCCGGGATCGAGCGCTTCTCCGATTCTGGGCAGCGTCCACGAGGCCGGTACCAAAGCCGCGAGGAGTGAGACATCCGGTGCACCGTCAGTCGCGGCACTCGTCGGGATATGCGACAGCGGCGATCTCGAATTTCGAGATCGCCGCTGTGTAATCGGGGTACCTAACGGGACTTGAACCCGTAACCTCTTGTTCCACAGACAAGCGCTCTAACCGATTGAGCTATAGGTACCGTATCGAGCTGGCATCGAAGGAAAGGGGTAAGCCGGGTTCTGTTCTGGGATGGTCATCTCTCTCGACTTGCGTCGGTCACGTCGTCGCCTTCGTGACGGCTCTCGGCTTCCGGCCTCGGCGAGCAACCTGATGGCGGCCGAATCGGAGATTGCTGCGGGGAGGATTGCCCTTTTCACCCTGCCGAAGCAGGCCTGGTCTCTGTTGCTCTCACGGCCCTTGCGGCCCGTGCCGATCTGGACTGTCGACGGATCCGGAGACCCGCCTCCCTGGCTTTCACCAGGCACCCTCGCTCTATGCAGCCCGGACTTTCCTCTGGCTCATCGCCAGCGACCATCGCCCCGACCTCTCGATGCGCTCTTCACATGTAAACGTGCGAAGCGAACCCGCCGGCCTCACCGACCCTGCGGGCTGGTACCGCGTTCACATGGTGCCGAAGGGGAGATTTGAACTCCCACGGGGTTACCCCCACTACGCCCTGAACGTAGCGCGTCTGCCGATTCCGCCACTTCGGCTCGTGGCCTGCTGCCGCTGGTTGTGGAGCCGACCGTGGGATTCGAACCCACGACCTGCTGTTTACGAAACAGCTGCTCTACCACTGAGCTAGGTCGGCGCCCCGCATGCCTGCGGCGCAGCGATGGATAGTATAGCAAAGGCGCCCGACCCCGCCAAGGGCCAGTTGCGCGCGAACGGTGGTAAGCTCACCAACGTCGAAAGCGCCCTTTCGGCCTCGCACGCACCAGGAGTTTCCACACGTGCCTCGATCCCGCCCCGCACCGCGCCCAGGCACGCGCCAGCGGCCGGCGCCGCGCCGTCCGGCAACCGAACGGATGGGTGGAAGCCGCGCGATGAAGATCGGCTTCATCGCCATGGCGATGTTGCTGGTGTGCACGCTGTTCGGCAGTGTGCTGCTCTACATCCCGTTCGACGACCTGTTCGATTTCGGTGGCGGTGACGACCCGTCGACGAATTTCCCCGATCCGAACGAAGACGTGATCGCCGATCAGCGCAAGGTGGTCGAAGAGAACCCCGACGACGTCGAGGCGGTGCTGCTGCTCGCCAATATCCTCGGCAACTCGGGGCACCTCGACGAGGCGATCGGGTATTACGAGCAGGCCGTCAATCTCGCTCCCGACGACGTCTCGGTTCGGCTCGACTTTGCACGCGCGCTGGCGGATGGCGATTTGCTGGCCGATGCGGAGTTGCAGTTCCGAAAGGTGCTCGAAGTGGAGCCCGACAACCAGCCGGCACTGTACTATCTCGCCGAGCTCTACATGAAATGGGTTCCACCGCGTCAGGACGAGGCCGAGGATTTGTATCAGCAGGCGATCGACGCCAACCCGGATTCCTTCCTCGCCAGCCAGGCGACGGACCGCCTCACCACCATCGCGCCGTCGCCGGCGGCCGCTGCATCGCCGCAGGCGTCGCCCGCGGCCGTGGATGGCACGCCGGTGGGAGACGGCACCGGCGGGTGATACGAACGGGTGTTCTAAACGGGGTATACTGAAGCAGTGCGCGGCAGGCGCGGCGACGACGATCGGAGCAGGGCGAGGAAGCGGCTTATGGCGGCGCAGGAGAGCGCGGACGGAACGCGAATGATGAGCGGCAAGAACCGGGAGGAGGACACCCGGCTCGATCGCTCGCTGCGCCCGCGCTCGCTCGATGAATACATCGGGCAGGAGCGCGTCAAGAACAACCTGAGCATTTTCATCCAGGCAGCCCGGGGACGCGGCGAGTCGCTCGATCACATATTGCTCTACGGGCCGCCGGGTCTCGGCAAGACGACGCTCTCGACCATCATCGCGGCCGAGATGGGGGTCAACCTCCGCGTCACGTCCGGTCCCGCGATCGAGCGGCAGGGCGACCTCGTCTCGATCCTGACCAACCTGAAGCAGGGAGACGTCCTCTTTATCGACGAGATTCACCGCCTCAACCGCGTTGTCGAGGAGGTGCTTTACCCCGCGATGGAGGATTACGCGGTCGACATCATCATCGGCAAGGGGCCTTCGGCGCGGACGATGCGCATCAACCTGCCACGGTTCACATTGGTCGGCGCGACGACCCGGCTGGCGTTGATGACCGGACCCCTGCGGGACCGATTCGGCGCGGTGCTCCGACTCGACTACTACGATGACGACGCCATGGAGCACATCATCCGCCGCTCGGCATCGGTGCTCGACGTCGATATCTCCGATGATGGGGCACGGACCCTGGCAATCCGCTCGCGAGGGACGCCGCGCATCGCCAACCGGCTGCTGAAGCGCGTGCGCGACGTGGCCCAGGTTCGGGGTGAGGGCAGTGTCACCGACGAGATCGCGAATTCCGCGCTCGGGTTGCTGGAAATCGACCAGCTCGGGCTCGACGAAGTCGATCGACGCATCCTCGAAACGATGATCCAGAAGTTCCAGGGTGGGCCGGTTGGCATCGATACGCTCGCGGCGGCCACCAGCGAGGAATCGGACACGATCATGGATGTGTACGAGCCCTACCTCATCCAGCTTGGCTTCCTTCAGCGAACGCCCCGCGGGCGCATCGCCACACGGCTCGCCTACGAGCATCTCGGCATCGACGTGCCGGCCGCGATCGACAACCTCTCCGCCCAGCAGACTTTCTTCGGTGAGCAGGAGTGACCGGCTCCGCCGATCAGCGTCACATCCGCATGGCGGATTACGACTACGACCTCCCACACGAACTGATCGCGCAGGTGCCGCTCGACGATCGTGGCGCCAGTCGCCTGCTGGTGCTGGATCGGACTTCCGGCGCGATCGAGCACACCCGCTTCACGACACTTCCGGGGCACCTGGAACCGGGCGACCTGCTGGTGTTCAACGACAGCCGCGTGATCCCGGCTCGACTGCGGATTCGTCGCCACACCGGCGGAGCTGGCGAGCTGTTGCTGTTGCGGCAGGAGCCGGACGGCGCGTGGCTCGCGCTGGGGCGGCCGGCGAAGCGGCTGCATCCGGGCGAAGAGGTGGCCGTGCTGCATGCCAGCGACTCCGCAGGGGACGATGGGAGCGCGACGATTCTTGGCCGCGATGAGCATGGACTCATTCGCGTGTTGCTGGGGCAGGCGGTCGCCGGAAATCTCGAGGCCTACGGCGCGGTGCCGCTGCCGCCGTACATTACCGCCGAGCTGAAGGACCGGGAGCGTTACCAGACGGTCTACAGCCA
>JAEVYR010000274.1 GCA_023392645.1 Chloroflexota bacterium
ACGGCAACCTTACCACCTGCCGGATCGGGCGAAGCGGGGTCTGCCGAGTCCGAGCACGAAGCGGCCGGCACGGGGCCAGCATGACGGCTGCCGCCAGCGCGCGAATCCGGCCGGCGCTACGGACACCGCCACCGCGCGAATACGGCCGTCACCAGCTCGGCGACCGCGGGCCAGCTTGCCGCGCCCACGAAGGGGATGAGGTGGTTGCCGGGAATTTCATGGTACCGAACGGGGCCGCCGAAGTGGTCGACGAGCCAGCGGGAATTGCGATACCCGATGATGCCGTCCGGGCGGCCCTGAATGATCGTCGCCGGCGGCACGACCTTCGGCGCGAGCCGCCTCGCCTCGCGCCCGACGATGCGGGCTTCGTTGACGAGCCGCAGCGGCATCACGTACTCCTCGCGCAGCGCCTCCTGCACCTCGGGACGGTCCATCTCGATGCCCGGCAACGACGTTTCGAAGAACTCGCGCACCTCGGGTTGTTCGAGATCGAGCCGCGAGAAGGGCTTGACGCGAGGAACCAGTCGCTGAATCAGCGGCAGCGCAAAGGCGCGACGGTCGGCGATGCGAACGAGCGGCGCCAGCAGCAGCATCGCCTCCGGCGGGTGCTCGGCGGCGAGATGGATCGCCAGCGCCCCACCGAGCGAGTAGCCGACCAGGAAGCAGCGCCGGCAGCGTGCCCGCAGGTCGGACCACGCCTCACGGGCTGCCCGCAGCCAGTCATGACGTGTGACGTCGGGAAAGTGGGCGATATCGGCGCCATGCCCGGGCAGCAGCATCACCTCGACGTCGAAGCCCGCGTCGAACGCGATCCGGGCGATCCCGCGCAGCTCGTCGGGCGAGCCGGTGAAGCCGTGGATCATCAGGATCGCCGGACGATCCGCATCATCGTCGTCATGGATCAGCGAAAACGGTCGGTATTGCGGCTGGGCGTACCATTCGCGCATCAGGGAGTGCTGGTCGGTCGAATCGGCCATGGTGTCCCGCGGAGGCGGACCGCCGTCAATAGCGCCGCTGGGCGGGATTGACCTGCCATGACGAGCGGGCGCTGCGATTTTCGAGGTTGGGCGGCTGAGGCTCGTCGACGATGTCGTCATCGTCGTCGTGCCATGCCTCCTCCTCGTCGTCATCGGCGCCGGATTCCCACTGGGCGTCCGCCTGATCGCCGCCGTCGTCGTGCCCGGCTTCGTCATCATCATCATCGGCATCGTCGAGGTTCTCGAGATCGAGCGCCTTGACCACGAGCGGGTGCTGCAAGTTGAGCTCGGTCGTCACGAGCTCGTTCCCCTGCCCGTTGATCGTCTGTCGCTTGACGAGCACCCGCTTGCGCAGGAACTCCATCACCTTGGCCTCGATGTGCTCCGAGGGCAGGTTCGCCCGATCGATGAAGCGCCAGAGCGAGCGGCTCATGTGGCTCTGTGTCGGCACGAAGCCGTCGTGGAGCTGCTTCACGTAGGCGTCGATTGCCTGGATCACCGAGAGATCGACATCCTCGCTTTGTTCGATCTCGATCGGATCCTCCTCGCCGGCGGCGGCGACGAGATCCGGGCTGATCGAACCGGGCACGCCGCAGATGATCACCCGCAGACCGAGGCGGTTGCGCAGTGTGGTGACGAGGCGGATGAAATCCTTGTCGCCACTGAAGAGCAGGATGGTGCGGATGTCGGGACGGACGAGCGCGGTGTTGATGATATCGACCACGAGGTTGAGGTCGGAGCGGGAGGCGATCTTCTCGCGCCCCTGGGAGTCGGTGCTGCGCTTGACCGGGTAGTGGTGCGCTTCGAACCCGGCGACGTCGAGGCGGGTTCGCACATGCGGCGGATGCTGGTCGAAGTCGGCGTAGGCCTTGGCGACCGACATCAGGCCGTATTTGAGGGCCTTGTCACGCCAGGCGACGGGATCCGGCTCCTGGCCGTATGAATTGATCGTGGAATAGCGGATGTTCTCGAAATCGACGAAGGCGGCAACTTCGGCTGCACGCTCCATTCGCCCGGCAAGGGGCAGCTCTGCCATGGGTTCCCCCAATCAGTTGTGGTCAGAAAACAATACTCATTACAGTTCGGGACCATCATGTCACCGGCCGGGCAATATCACGCCGCGGGTCCGGCGACCAGCGCAACGGGTGGCAACCACCCGGTTGAACACATCGTCTCCCTTCGCTTGCTTCAGCGAACCGGCCAGGTGCCGGAAGCTTCACGGGCATCCATTACGACACATCAGTCGGCAAACGCGCGTCCCACGCCGTGGGCGGCAACAAGAATCCGGATGCAACAACGCAATAATAGGGATGGACGCGCGCCCTGTCCACCACCGGCGCACCGAGCCAGATACGTGCCGTGTCAGGGCGGACGCGAGACTCCGTCACCGGTGCCCCCATCCCCGCCGTGGACGGGTACGGTCCCACCCACGGCGATTGTCCGGAGCCTGATCCCTGGCGAGCGGCACGGAGCCCGGCCCTGCATACGCCGGCACCGCTATGCCGTGGCGGCTTCGGCGGCGAGGACAGCCGCGCCGACAACGCCGGAGAAGTCCCCCAGCCCCGCCTTGACGATCTCGACTTCCGCGCCGGCATGCGTCAGCGCGTGCCGGCGCGTCTGCCGCTCGGCCGCGTCGAAGAACTCGTCGATCGCCTCGACGACACCTCCGCCGAGGATGATCCGGCGCGGATTGAGGAAGTTCACCACATTCGCCAGCCCCAGCCCGAGATAGTAGGCGCCGTCCTCGATCACCTCGCGGACGACATCGTCCTGCTGGTCGAGCGCCTTGCGGAGCACCCCCGACTTGATCGGATGCAGCGCCGGGTCGGCCGGATTCACAGCCGGCAGCAATTCGGAGAGGACCGAGGTTCGGCCCCGCCGGACCTCGCCCCACATGGCCCGGGTCATGCCCGTGCGCGACGCATAGGCCTCAAGGTGGCCGCGCCCGCCGCAGCCGCAGATGCGCCCATCGGCCTGCACGGTGGTGTGCCCCAGCTCGCCAGCGTTGCCCGCCGCGCCCTTGATCAGCTCGCCGTTGCGGACGATGCCCCCGCCAATGCCCGTGCCGACGAAGACGACGACGAAATCGTCGACGTCCTTGCCGGCGCCGTATGCGTTTTCGCCGGCCGCCGCGATCTGCACGTCGTTGCGGATGATGGCCGGGATGCCGAGCTCCTCGGTCAGCAGCTTCGCCATCTCGAGGTTGACGACCGACCGGCTCAGGTTGGCGGTTCCGACCAGCAACCCGCGATCGGTGTCGACCTGCCCGGCGATGCCGACGCAAATGCCGACCATGTCCTCCATCGTGGCGCCGGACTTGTCGACGGCCTTGCGAGCGACGCCATAGATGCGCGCCATCAGCTCATCCGGCCCGTCGCTGGAGTCGGTCTTCTTCTTGCCGATACCCTTCACCTTGCCGGTGTCGACATCGACGACGCTTGCGAGCACCTTGGTTCCGCCGAAATCGACCCCGATCGCCAACCTTGCCATGTGACCCCTCCCTCGACCGAATGAAGAATCATCGTGGAGATGACCTGTGTGGACGATGGCCATCATCGCCCGATGGCGCTACGACGCCTCCGCGTCCAGGAGCTCCAGCACCCGGCCAAACGCCGCGATCGTCTCCGGCGTGCACGGATCGAGCCCAGCGACGAAATGCTGCATGCCCACCTTGCGGAACCCGGCGATTGTTTCCGCCTTGTGCGCGTCGTCCCCCTCGATCGGGTTCGGGCGTCGCCCGAGGTACCCCTCCATGGCGACGTTGCCGCCGGCGGTGCGCACCAGCGTCTTCGGGTCGCGGCCGGCGTGGCGGCAGGCGGCATCGACCTTGTCCATCAGGGGTCGCACCGCTTCGGCATCATTGTGCCAGACGGTGTTCCAGGCATCGGCGAACTCGGCAACGAGCCGCAGCATCCGGTCGCCGCTGGACCCGACGAGGATCGGAGCTCCGGCCGGACGCGGGCCACGCGGCTTGTTCACGGCGCCATCGGCCGAAAAGAACCGGCCCTGCCAGGTGGCCTCGCCCTGCCGCAGCAACGGATGGATGATGCGCAGCGCGTCCTCGAAGCGGGAGACGCGATAGTCGAACGGCATGCCGAACTGGTCGTACTCCGGCTGGTGCCAACCGGCGCCGAGCCCGAGCACGAAGCGGCCATCGCTGATTTCGTCGATCGCCTCCGTCATCTTCGCGACGACGCCGGGATTGCGAAACCCGGTACAGGCGACGAGCGGGCCGATCGTGATGTCCGGCACGCGGGCCGCCACCGCGGCCATCATCGTGAACGCCTCCCACACCCCGCGTTGGCCATCCTCGGGAGTGCCGAAGGTGAAGTGATCGGCGAACCAGATCGCGTCGAATCCGGTCTGCCGGGCGACCTCGGCCATCTCGACGATGTCGCTGAAGTGCGGCGTGCCGCCGAATGCCGCTTCTTCGGAAATCGGCATCATCAGGCCGATGCCCATCGGCCGCTTGTCGGCGATCCAGTGATTGCCCGCCCTGAACTCGCTGTCGGATTCCATCTGTGCTGTCTCTCCCACAACTCCCGCGCCGCCGTGCGGTGCGGCTCATGACGGTGCACCTTCGCACGTTGCCAGCCGCCCCGCAAGCATCACTCGATGCTCATCCGGCGCAGGCGCCACGCCGCCAACACCAGCGAGATCGCGATAATCGCGATGATGGTGATCGACGCGGTCGACAAGCGCGACACGCCGTCCAGCGTGATTTCCGGATCGTCGACCATTCGTACGAAGATCGATTGCATGTAGTGCCGGATGCTGATCGTGCGAATGCCCGGCAGGAACTGCGACAGCGTCGCCTCCCAGACGAAGACATAGAAGACGCCAGCCAGCAGGGCTCGCTGAATGAAGAGACTGAGCAGCATGAACAGCGCGCCGAAACCGGCGATACCGGCGAGACTGGAGACCAGCATCGGGACCACCATGTCGCGGGTGCCATCGAGCTTGCCCCAGGAGATGACGAGCCAGACGGCGAGCACGGCGACCCACGCGATCGGCACGGTGACGAGCAGCGTGCCGGCGAATTTCTCGACGACGATCCGCAGGCGGTTCATCGGCTTGAGCGCCAGATAGTGGAGCGTCTTGTCCTCGATTTCGTCACCGAGCGCGGAGGTCGAGAGCACCAGCGCCGCCAGCGGCAGCAGGGTCGAGCTGAACACGCCGAGGTAGATGCCCTCGCCGATCACGGTGCGCATGTCGGAGAGCGTCGGATCGCTGACCGCGAGGCGCAGGATCAGCGCGAACAGCGTCGGGATCGCGCAAATCGCGGCGACCACGAGCACCGATTTGGCGCGGAGGAACTGGCGCACGGTCAGGTGGGTTACGGTCAGGGCTCCGGTCACGCGTCACTCCATGATGTATCGCCGAAAGCACAGGCTGCGGATCGTCCGCGCTCTTGCTCGGTTACGCCGCCCGGCGCGTCATTGCGCCACCAGGTCGGCGAAGACCGACGAGAGCGACTCGTCCGTCGCCTGGATCTCGTACAGGCGCACGCCGGCATCCTTTGCCAGCACCGGCACCAGCCGGTAAAACGCCCGCACGTCGCTGGTGTCGGCGATGAGGCGGCCCTGTTCATCGATGCGGACCGCCTTCACCGCCTCGCTGCCAATCAGCGCCCCGGCGAGCTCGCGAGGACGGTCGGCCCGCAGCCGGACCTCGCGGTCGCGCGCGTCGATCCGTTCGCGGATGGCCCGGAAATCGCCGACCGCGGCCAGCTTGCCATTCACGATCACGATGATGTTCTGGGCAAAGCGCTCGACCTCCTCCAGCACGTGGGAGGAGACGATCACGGTCTTGCCGGCTGCGCCGAGCTGGCGGATCAGGCGAATCAGGTGCACGCGCTGCACCGGATCGGTGCCGTTGAGCGGCTCGTCCATCAGCACGATGTCCGGGTCGTGCACCAGCGCGCCCGCGACCTTGATCCGCTGGCGCATGCCCTTGGAATAGCCGCCGATCTTGCGATCGGCGGCGTCGCCCATCTCGACCAGCGCGATCACCTGCTCGACGGCGGCGTCGACATCGGCCAGCTTCTGCAATTGCGCGTTGAGCCGCACGAATTCGCGTCCGGTCAGGAAGGGGTAGACCGTCTCCTGCTCGGACACCAGTCCCAGCCGCCGGTAGATCGCCGGCCGGCCGCGCACCGGCTCACCTTCGACCAGCACCTTGCCGGCCGAGGGCGCCGCCAGGCCACAGAGCATCTTGAGGATGGTCGACTTGCCCGCGCCGTTCGGCCCGAGCAGCCCGGTCACGCCCGGCGCGAGACCGAAGGTGACGTTGGAAACGGCAACGATGTCGCCGAACCACTTCGAGACGCCATCGACCAGCACGGTTGGCTCCTGCCCCTCGCGCAGACCGGGGATCGTGCCGGGCTCGCGCTGGCCGTTGGGCGAATTCGGCTGGCGGTCAGTCATGACGTGTTCCTCGGCGAGTAACGCCAGCGGACGAAGAGCGATCCGGCGACGATCACGAAGCAGCACCAGGCGTAGTACATCCAGATCGGCAAATCGGCGCGGCGAACGATGTTGTCGGGGCGGGCGTCGAACAACGACGCGCTGATCGCGCTGAAGACGTGGGTGAACGCGCCGAAGACGAGATAACGCCGCCAGTCGAAGTCGAGGTTCATGATGGCGAAGTCGATCAGCCCGGAGATGACGATGAACCCGATGATGATGACGGCGATCGCCACGCCCTTGCGGTCGGTCAGCGACGAGACCACGAGGGAGATCGTGCCAAGCGTGAGCGCGATCAGCGTGCCGAGCAGGATCACGCGGCCGAGGTCGTCGAGGTTGTCGCGCATCGCGCTGGCCGGCGAGTCCGCCACGAGCTGCGTGCCCAGCCAGAGGATCACCCCCGGCAGCACCGAGATCGTCATCGTCAGCACCGCCGCCGCGGCGAGCTTGGCGAAGACGTAATCGAACCGGGTGATGGCCCGCGCGAAGTACAGCGGCAGCGTCTTCTCGCGCCGGTCAGGAACGAGCACCTCCGGGATCACCGTGGCCGCGAAGATGCCGACGATGGCGTAAATGCCGCCGAAGTAGTCGTCGTAGGAGGCGATGTTGGCCTGCGGCAGCAGCGCGGCCACGCCGATCATGACGATGAGCGGGATGAACGACGAAACATACAGCAGGATGGGCAGCACCTTCGCCGTCCACGACTTGCGGATGCCCATCGCCCGCTTCATGGAATAGGTGAACAGCGAGTAGATCGCCCGGCGACGGCCCTCGCGGGGCCCGTCGTAGTGGGAATAGCCGCGGTCGAAAACCTCGCCGTACCCGGCGCGCGCGCTGTCAGACACGGGCGGGCTCCTCCTCGCGCGTGGCGCCGATATCGCTCAGGTAGATATCCTCCAGCGAGCGCGAGCGGCTGCGCAGCGATCGCAACGAGGCTCCCTGCTCCACCGCGAGGTCACGGATCAGGTCGTAGACGGCCTCGTCGTCAACATCGACGACCAGGTCGTCGGCGCCCATCTCGACATCGGCCGCGCGCACCGTCACGCCGCGCGCCTCCAGCCCCTGGCGGAAGGCTTCCTGGTCGCCGTCGACATGAACGATCACCTCGCCGCCGATCACGTCCATCTCGCCGAGCGGCTGGGCGCTGATGAGCCGGCCCTGATCGATGATGACGACGTAGTCGCAGACGCGCTCGACATCCTCCAGGATGTGGGTGGAGACGACGACGGCGATGCCGAGCTGCCGGTAGATGCGCTCGATGAGCTGGAGCATCTCCTCGCGGCCGCGCGGGTCGAGCCCGGCGGTCGGCTCGTCGAGGAACACCAGCTTCGGGTCGTGCACGATCGCCTGGGCCAGTTTCACGCGCTGGCGCATGCCGGTCGAAAACCCCTTGATCAGGCGGTAGCGCTCTTCGGCCAGACCGACCTGGTAGAGCACGTCAGCGGCGCGCTGCCGCGCGGCCCGCGGCGGAAGACCGCTCATCTCGGCCATGTGCCCGACGAAATCGGCCGCGGTGGTGCTCGAGGGCAGCCCCTCGGCCTCGGGCATATAGCCGACGTGCTCGCGCAGGCGGGTGCCGTCGCGCTGCGTATCGTAGCCGACCACCGTCGCCATGCCGCTCTCCGGCGCGAGCAGACCGAGCAGCGTGCGGATCAGCGTTGTCTTTCCAGCACCGTTCGCGCCGAGCAGTCCGACCGATGCGCGCGGTACCGTCAGGTTGATGTTGTCGAGGGCAACGAAGGAGCCGAAGGTCTTGCGCAGTCCGCGCACCTCGATGACCGGCGGTCCTTCCTGCGCCGCGCCGCGCGTCGATTCGACGTTGGCTGGCTGCATGCGTTTGTCCTGTGTCGAGCCGCGACAGGGATCCGATCGTCCCGTCGCACGATGTCGAGTATACCGGCTCGAGGCACGGGTCTCTGGAATCCAGACAGGTACGCCGAGGGTCGACACGTTGGTACGTGCGAATACGACAATCCGGCGTATCCCATGGCCGGTGCGGATGCTATGCTGAATGGGTACGGCATCGGTCGTCAGAGCCAGGCCCGTGGGGCGCGCATCGCGACTCGCGACCACGGTGACCCTGACATTCGGCAGAGGCGGATCGCCACCGACGGTGTCTACCATGAGCACACGATGGAGCGGGCAGCGTACCGAGGGAGGTGTGAAATGCCAACACAACAGACGTTTCCCCCGGCACTGACCCTGACCCGGGCGATCTCGACCGACGGGCAAACGTTCACGCCCGATGGTGGTCGCCCCGAGCGGATGCCGATCGTCGGCCTGGTGTCCGCCTACCGGTATCAGCGATTGCGCCTGTCGTTGCGCCTCGACGCAATTCCGGGCTACCGGATGGTGCCGATGGCCCCGACCGAGGTGACCATGCCGAAG
>JAEVYR010000310.1 GCA_023392645.1 Chloroflexota bacterium
GTCTAGCCCTCGATGGCCGAGAGCTGCTCGATCACTGGCTGAGCCTCTTCCTCGAGCGTCTGGGCGACATCGGCGAACGCGTCGGCCGCGTCCACCTGGTTCACCGTGATCTGCTCGAGCCCGCCGCCGATGATCTGGTCGCCGTTCGGGATGAACACCCGCGCGTAATCCTGCGGCTTCGTCTTCGGCAGCTGATCGACCGCCGTCTTGGCCTGCGGGAAGTCGTCGTAGAACGCCGCCATCTCGTCGCTTTCGACGGCCGACTTGCGGACCGGCATGTAGCCCGTCGTTTGCGCCCAGTAGATCTGCGACTCCGGATTGGTGGCGAACTCGATGAATGCGAAGGCGGCTTCCTTCTTGGCGTCATCGGCGCCGGCCATGATCGACAGGCCAGACCCGCCGGTGCAGCAGCCGAACGTGTACTTCTCCGGGATGAAGGCCGTGCCCCACTCGAACGTCGCGTTCTCGCGGATGCCGCCCATCGACCCGGTGGAGGCCATGATCGAGCTGAACAGGCCCGTGTTGAAGTCGTTGACGTGATCCTCGGTCGCGGTCGCCCACCCGTCGGCGATCGACGCACGGAAGAAGTTGCCGGCCTCGACGCCGTGCTCCTCATCGATCAGGATGTTGAACTCCTCATCGCTGTAGGCGCCCTCGTAGGCCCAGATCACGCACTGGAACAACCAGGCGTTGTACGACGCGGCGTTCGGGTGACCGAAGGCATACCGGGTGGTCTTGTCGCCTTCCTTCACCATCAACTTGTCGGCGTTGGCGACGATGTCGTCCCAGTTGCTGACGACGCTCTCGTCGACGCCACCCTCGGCGAAGGCATCCTTGTTGTAGTAGAACAGCGGTGTCGAGCGCGCCATCGGAATCCAGAACTGCTGGTCCTGACGCACGCCCTCGTTCCAGAGCGACTCGAAATAATCGTCGACCTCGACGTTGTTGGCCGACACGTAGTCGTTCAGCGGCGCGATCGCCTGGTTGAGGTAGAACTTGAACCACCAGACATCGGACAGCGTGGCGATCTCCGGCACCTGGCGCGCCTGGAGGGCGGCCGTCAGCTTCTGCGCCGTCTCCTCGTAGGTCCCCTGGAACTGATAGTTGACCTTGATGTCCGACTGGGACTCGTTGAAGCGCTTGACGAGCTCCTGCTCGGCCTCGCCATTGACGCCGCTTTGCGACGCCCACCAGGTGACCTCGACCGGACCGCTCTGGATCACGTTCGGCGCGGCGAACACGCTGCTCGCCTTCGCCCCGATGGCCGCGGCGGCGCCCGCACCGGCCGCGCCCTTCACCAGAGAACGTCGATTGATCTTCGTTCGCGTCATGCCACGATCCTCCATGCGGCGCCCACTCCGGCGCCACGGTTACCCGTAGCCTCGCCTGCGTCGGCGATGGCGCTAGCCCTTGGTCGCACCGGCGGTGAGGCCTTCGATGATGAACCGCTGGGCAAACAGGAAGACAATCAGCAGCGGGAATACCACAAAGAACGTGGCCGCCATGATGACGCCCCATTCGTTGTTCCCTTCTGCGTCAAAGAGGTAGGAGATGCCGACCGTCAGCGTCCGCATGTTTTCGGTGTTCGTGATGACGAGCGGCCACAGGTAGTCGTTCCACTTCGAGACGATCGAGATCAGGCCGAAGGTGACCAAAACCGGCTTGGCCATGGGGATCACGATGCCGGTGAGGATGCGCAGGTGCCCCGCGCCATCGACTTTCGCGGCATCGAGCACCTCCCGCGGCATGCCGAGGAAGCTCTGCCTGAGCATGAAGGTGCCGAAGGCGACCGATGCGCCCGGCAGGATGATGGCCTGGTAGGTGTTGATCCAGCTCTCGCCGATCAGGTCGTAGATGGTCGATCCGAAGAACACGTAGTTCGGCAGGATCGTCACCTGGTTCGGGATCATCAGCGCCGCCAGCAGGATCACGAAGATCACGTTCTTGAACGGGAACCGCAGGTAGGCGAGCGCGTACGCGGTCAGCGTGGCGTTGGTGATCTCCAGCGCCGCGCCGGCGAAGGTGGTGAAGATGCTGTTGATGTAGAAGCGGTCGAACGGCGCCGCGTTCCAGGCGTCCTTGTAGTTGACCCAGCGCGGCGATTCCGGGATCCACTTCATTTCGGTCGAGTAGATCTCCTGCGTCGTTTTCAGCGAGCCGGAGATCATCCAGAACAGCGGGATCCCGATGACGAGCACGATGAGTATCATCGCCAGGTAGCCGAGTGCCCTCTGGCCCGTCAACTGTTGGCGCTGCGAGAGACTAGCCATAGTGCACCTTCGCTTCCGAGTACTTGAGCTGGATCAGGGTGACGCCCATCATCAGGACGAACATGATCAGGGCGGCCGCGGCCGAGCGCCCGGCGTTGAAGGCGATGAATCCCTGCTCGTAGATGTAGTAGATCAGCGTGTTCGTGGCATCCACCGGACCGCCGCGGGTCATGATGCGAATGATGTCGAACGATTGGAAGGTGCTGAGAATCGACGTGACCACCAGGAAGAAGGCGATCGGCGACAGCATCGGCAGCGTCACCGAGCGAAAGCGCCAGAGCACATTGGCGCCATCGACCTTGGCGGCGTCATAGAGATCCTGCGGGATCGCCTGAAGCCCGGCGAGAAAGATGACCGCCGTGAACCCGAGGTTCTTCCAGACGTAGACGATGATCACCGCCGGCATCGCCCATTCCGGCCGGTTGAGCCAGTCGGGGGAGCTCAGGCCGACCCAGCCGAGCAATTCGGCGAGGATGCCGAAGCGCGGATCGAAAATGTAGGCCCACACGATGCCGATCGCCGCGCCGGAGAGCATGTATGGCGCGAACACCACCGCGCGGGCCGTGTTGCGGAACCGGAGGCGCTGGTTCAACAGGAGCGCGATCAGGAGGCCGAGCGCCAGTGACAGCCCGACCGCCGCGACCGTGAAGTAGAGGGTATTCCAGAGCACCTGGTGGAACTTGCTGTTCGTCAACAGGTACTGGAAGTTGTCCAACCCGACGTCGGTGCGTACCGGCGCGAGCATGTCCCAGCGCTGCGTGCTCAGCCGCATGTTTTCGATCATCGGCCAGTACGAGAAGAGCGTGAAAAGCGCCAGGTTGGGCCCGGCGAAAAGAATGAACAGCACCCACTCCTTGTTCAGGAGATTGAAGCTGCGTTTCGGTTTGGCGACCTCGATCGCACTGCCCTGGAACACCGCTGTGCCCGAGTTCTCTGATCCTGCCATCCTCATCCCATGTTACCGGCCGATGCCGGTGTGTCCTTCAACCGAACCCGAGGTGTATCGCCGAGCCTGGCACATTGGAGCACATTTGTGCGGCGTGCGTCCCGCACGGGATTGCTGCCGTACGATCTATGCAAACGAACTTGGCGAACTCGATGTTAACATCCCAAAGCTTACCCCGTCAGGTGAGCTTTCTGCCGCTCCGGCGGCGTCAGCCGCTGGTTGACGATCGCACCGCCGGACCACCGGACCGGAGTCCTTGTAAAGGTGTCCCATCTTTGAAGGGGTGCACCGCTTTCGCCGGTCGCGCCGGGGCAGGGGTGGGGTAAACGCGGCTCAGGGTGCCTGGGGATGGCGACGGTCACTCCATCGAAACCCGTGCGGAGCGGCGGAATGCGGGCAGGCGGTCGGGCTTGGGAGCGCGATGACCACGGGCAAAGGATTGAACGGGTTTCACATGGCGAATGCGTCAGCGGGTCAACCAGCATCGACATCTAGTGGAAAGCGGACCGGCCGCTGGGTGCTCGCCATCGATACGTCGGCCGATCGAGCGGGGATCGCCCTGTTCGATGGCGAGGCGCTCCACGAGTGCGCGTGGCCGGCCGAGCGCCGGCAAACCACGGAGGTGCCGCTGCGCATCGCCGAGCTGCTGGATCGGGCCGGGCTGGCGCCGTCCGACCTCGGCGGCGTCGCCGTCGCGATCGGGCCGGGCACCTTCACCGGATTGCGAGTGGGGCTCAGCTTCGCGAAGGGCCTGGCCATGGCCGAGGCCCTGCCGATTGTCGGCGTGCCGACGCTCCAGGCGACCGCGCTGCCGTGGACGCGCGCCGGGCGGTCGGTCATTGCGGTGCTGCCGGCGGGACGGGGGCGGCTCGTCTGGCAGCGATTCGGGGATGCCGCCGGTGCGGAACCAGTCAACGGCACCCCGGCGGAGCTGCTCGACGCGGTTGGCGAGACCCCGGTCGACGCGATCGTGGGAGAACTGCCGGCGGCGCTCGGGCAAGCGCTGGCGTCGTCGCCGGTGCCGGTGCTGGCCGAGCCGGGGTTGGGCAGCCGGATCGGCGGCGTTGCCCGTCTCGGAGGAGAGGCCCTCGCGTCGGGTCGGGCCGACGATCTTGCCACCCTCGAGCCCATCTACGTCCACGGCGTCTCGAAAGCCGCCCGACCCGTCCGCGACAAGGGGCCGAAGCCGTAGGAGCCGCGATTGTGCCGGTCGGTCTGTTTTCGCCACCGTAGCGGCGGGTGTGGTCAGGCGCGGCGACCTGCCCGATACTTGCGAGGTGAATGTTTTGGGACTACCGACACCGTGCCCCGGTGCCAAAGTGAGGCCGTTCGTTGAGTACTGACGTTGTGACTTCCACCGCCGATACCGCCCGCGCGGGCTTGCCGTTCAGCTCCGTGAGCGAGTTGGAAACCGCGCTGCGCGAAAAGAAGTACGTCGCCGATCGCGGCCTGGCGACGACGATCTACCTCACCCTGGCAATGCAGAAGCCCCTGCTGCTGGAGGGCGAGGCCGGAGTGGGGAAAACCGAGATCGCCAAGGTGCTCGCCGACATGCTCGGCGCGCCCCTGATCCGCCTCCAGTGCTACGAGGGACTCGACGCCTCCTCCGCCATCTACGAGTGGGACTACCCGCGCCAGATGCTCTTCCTGCGCTCGCTGGAAGCGGCCGGGGCACTCGGCACCGAGCAGGTGCGCAAGGACCTCTTCTCCGAGGAGTTCCTGCTCAAGCGCCCGCTGCTGCAGGCGATCGACGCTGCGCATCATCAGTCGCCGGTGCTGCTGATCGACGAGGTCGACCGCGCCGACCAGGAGCTGGAAGCCTTCCTGCTGGAGTTGCTTTCCGACTTCCAGGTGACCGTGCCCGAGCTGGGTACGATCCGCGCCGAGCATGTTCCGATCGTAATCCTCACCTCGAACCGCACTCGCGAGATTCACGACGCGCTCAAGCGCCGCTGCCTCTACCACTGGATCGACTTCCCCGACTTCGACAAGGAGTACCGCATCCTTTCGGCGAAGGTGCCGGACGCGAGCGAGCGCCTCGCCACCCAGATTTGCACCTTCACGCAGGGGCTGCGCGATGTCGACCTGTTCAAGTCGCCCGGCATGGCCGAAACGCTCGACTGGGCCCAGGCGCTGCTCGCGCTCGGCAGCAAGGACCTCTCCGACGAGGTGGTGGAAGCGACGCTCGGCGTGATCCTGAAGTATCAGGAAGACGTCGACCGGATTTCCGGCGATCACACCCAGCGTCTCGTCGCGGAAGCGCTCGATGCCACAAGGTAACAACCCGCTCAGCCAGTACAGCGCCCGGCAGAATCGCCGCGCCGCCGCCACCGACGTCAACGCCGAGACCGTCCGGCGCAACCTGTTGCGCTTCGGGCGGCGCCTTCGATCGGCTGGTCTTCCCATCGGACCGGGGCAGATCCTCGAATTCGTCGAGGCGCTCGACCGCGTGTCCCTCTACCGCTACGACGACGTCTACCACGCCGCTCGGGTGACGCTGGTGACCCGCCCGGAGCAGCACGTCGTCTTCAAGGCCGAGTTCGAGCAATTCTGGTACGACCTGTTGCAGGAGCGGATGATGCCGCTCGAGGAGTACCTCACCAGCGACGAGCAGCAGGGCGGCAAGCCGCGCCCGGGCGATACGCCAGAGGACCGCAAGAACGCCAACGGCCAGGCCGCCTCCGGCGAGGCCGAGCGGCAGGTGCTCGCGATCGAAGGCGTCGACGACGGCGGCGATATCGGCGAAACCGAAGATTACGAGACGCCGCCCGAGGACGTGCTGCTCTTCAGCGGCCGGGAGGCGCTGCGCAAGAAGGATTTCGCCCGCTTCACCGACGAGGAGATCGCCGAGGCGCGCCGGATCATGGCCGCCATGTCGTGGCGGCTCAGCACGCGCGAGACGCGCCGGCGGCAGAAGGCGACCCGCGGCGATTTCATCGACTACCGTCGCACGCTGCGCGAATCGATGAAGCACGGAGGCGTGCCCATCGACCTGAAGCACCGGGCGCGCAAGCATCGGATGCGCCCGCTCGTGCTGATCTGCGACATCTCCGGCTCGATGGATCGCTACTCGCGCATGCTGCTGCGGTTCGTCCATGCGCTGGAACACGGACTCGACTCGGTCGAGGTGTTCGTGTTCGGCACACGGCTCACGCGCATCACGCGCGAGCTGCGCAAGCGCGACGTCGATCAGGCGATCGAGGATGTCGTCGCGTCGGTCGATGACTGGTCCGGCGGCACCCGCATCGGCGAGGCGATCAAGACGTTCAACTACGACTGGAGCCGCCGGGTGCTGCGTTCGGGCGCAACCGTGGTGGTGATCAGTGACGGTTGGGACCGGGGCGACCCGGACTTGCTGGGCAGCGAGATGGCGCGCTTGCAGCGCTCCTGCCGGCGGCTGATCTGGCTCAACCCGCTGCTCGGCGCGCCCGGCTACCAGCCGCTGACGCAGGGTATTCGTGCCGCGCTTCCGTCCATCGATCACTTCCTGCCGGTGCATAACCTGCAAAGTCTGGAGGTCCTCGCCGACCTGCTCGGCGAGGCGGATGACCAGCCGCCCCGACGCCGCGCCCAGCGAGTGTCGCCATCTCGCAAGGCATCCTGACAACGGCGCGCGGTGGCGGTAGGCTGGACCCAAGCGACGTTTCGGGCACCGATGTGCCTCGGGAAAGGCGTGGTGGCGTGATGGCGGAGTGGCTTTCCGAAATCGATCAATGGCGCGCGGAAGGAAAACAGGTCGCGCTGGCGACGGTCGTGAACGTGATCGGGTCGGCCCCGCGGCCGGTGGGCGCGCGGATGGCGATCACCGACAAGGGCCAGCTGGCGGGTTCGGTCAGCGGCGGCTGTGTCGAGACCGCCGTGGTGCTGGAGGCGCAACAGGTGTTGCGCAACAACGCCCCGCGGCTGGTGGAGTACGGCATCTCGGATGAGATGGCATGGGACGTCGGCTTGAGCTGCGGCGGTACGATCGAAGTCTTCATCGAGCCTGTGGAACCTGCGTCATGAACGAATCGCCAGGCGCCGGCGCGATCTACGACCAGGCTCGTGGCATCTCCGACGAGGGGCAGATCGCCGTCGTCGGCACCGTCGTCGCCGGCGAGAAGGTTGGCAGCAAGGCGCTGGTCACCGACGGACTCGTGGCGGGAACCCTCGGCAGCGAGGCGCTCGACCAGCAGCTGGTCGATGTCGTGGCCGGCAGCGGCGGCAATCCCGTTTCCGGCGTGCTGGAGCTGGATCCGGACACGCGCGTCTTCATCGATGTGTTCCAGCCGCGGCCACAGCTCGTCATTTTCGGCGCGGTCCACGCCGCTCAGGCGCTCGACTGGTTCGCCCGAAAACTCGGCTACCGGGTCGTCGTGGTCGACGCGCGGCGGGCGCTGGCGACGCGCGAGCGCTTTCCCGACGTCGACGAGCTCATCACGGCGTGGCCAGACGACGCCTACCAGCAGCTCCATATCCTGCCGTCCACGTCGATCGCGATCCTCTCGCACGATCCCAAATTCGACGAGCCGGCCATTCGTGGGGCGTTGAACACCCCGGCGCGGTATATCGGCGCGGTTGGCAGCCGCAAGACGGCCCGCGAGCGGATCGAGCGGCTCCGGGAAAGTGGCGTGTCCGAGGATCAGCTCGCGCGCATCCACGGTCCGATCGGTCTCGACATCGGCGGCGGCACTCCGGAGGAGATGGCGATCAGCATCCTTGCCGAGCTTCTCTCCGTCGCGCACGGGCGAGGTGGCGAGCGCCTGTCGACCATCGACGGGGCGATCCATGGGCGAACCTGATCGCGTCTTCGCGCTGGTGTTGGCGGCGGGGGAATCGCGTCGGCTTGGGCAGCCCAAGCAATTGCTCGATCTCGGCGGCAAGGCGCTCGTCGCTCACGTCGCCGAGCAGGCGGTTTCGGCTCCGGTCGACGGCGTCGTGGTCGTGATCGGCTCGCATGCGTCCGAAGTCGAGCTGGCGCTGCGGGGGCTCGCGGTGTATCGCGTCTTCAATCCGCATTTCGCGCTGGGTCAGGGCTCGTCGCTGGCGGCCGGCATCCGCGCGATGCCGTCGACCGTCGACGCGGTGGTCGTGGTGCTGGGCGACGTGCCGGCCGTCACCCCGGAGGCGATCGGGGCTGTGGTGGCACGGTGGCGCGAGACGCGCGCGCCTGCGGTTGTGACTCGCTACGGTGGACAGCAGGGCCATCCGGTGCTGTTCGACCGCAGCGTGTTTTTCGAGCTGGCCTCGCTGAGCGGAGACATCGGCGGCCGCGACATCCTGCGGTCGCTCGGCGATCTCGTCGAAGTGATCGATCTGCCGGGCGAAATGCCGCCCGACGTCGACACCGAAGAGGACTGGGAGCGCCTTCAGCGAGAGTGGAGCTGATCCCGGCGCACGAGCAGGCGACCTCACTAACCCGCGCCCACTGCGATGTGTGTAGCACGCAACATCATGCGTCGCACGCAGTGTCCGTACCCATGGCCGGTCGTGGTCAGCGGCGCGTGCCGATCGTCGGCATCGAGGCTCCGACAACGACGCCGACGGTGAAGCCGGCACCGTGGAGGTTGCCCGTCACGAGCAACCCGATTCCGGCCACCATGGCGATCGCGCCCGCCACGCGCGCGACGGTCACCGGCACGCGGAGCCACGTCACGGCCAGCAGGCCCGCCAGGCCCATCACCGCTACCGAGTTCCCGGCGAATCCCTGATCCCGGATGAGTGTGTAGGCGACCGCCTCGCTGATCAGCCCCGCCGCGAGATAGACGCCGAGCAGCGTCCGCCAGCCGAAGTGCGACTCGACGATGGCGCCGAGCACGACCAGCGTCACGATGTTGAAGACGGTGCCGGTCCAGCTGCCGTCCTGCACGACGAGCGGTGTGGCGATCCGCCACCACTCGCCGTCGAGCAGGCGGTCGCGATATCGTCGCAAGGCATCGAGTACGTCCGGATCGAGGTTGCCCCAGGCGCTGAAGGCAAGCGTGACCGCCGCGATCGCGATCGTCGCGACCGGGAGGCGCGGCCGGAACGTGCCCGCGCGCATCGCTGGCCCGCCGCCCATAGCGGCGCCGAGCACGACGAGCCACAGCAGGGTCTCTTCCATGCGCGCTGCTCCTGTCACGACGATCAGCGACCGACCCCGTGTCGGCGCGACAGGGCGATCGCCGGAAACGCCGAGGGCCGGGATGTTCCCGGCCCTCAACGTCGCATGTTCTGGACCGTCTACAGGCCGTCGAAGTAGCCGTCGTTGCCCATCCGGGCGATGACGCGGTCGAAGGCGGCGATCGTCGCCTCGACATCCTGCGAGTCGTGTTCGGTGCAGGTCAGCCCGCCGGCATGAAAGAGATGCACGCCTTCCAGCAGCATGCCGATCTCCAGCGTCTGTCCGAGCGGCAAGCCGCCGCTGGCCTTGAGGAACTCGGAATCGACTCCCTCGGGCGTGTGCAGGTCATCGCCGTTGGGCCGGTTGGTGCAGTTCCGGCCGAGCGCGACGTGAAACACCGAGCTCTCGCCCCAGCAGAATCCGGGCGCGTCGTACTTGTTCAGCACCATGTTGAAGCCGACCCGGATTTCGCGGGCCTGGCTGTCGCAGTAGTCGTGGATTTCCTTGTTGTCCAGCTTGCTCAGGCAGGTGTACCCGGCCACCGCCGCGAGCGGGTTGGCGTTGTAGGTGCCGGCCTGCGGCACGCGCCGGGTCTTGTTCCACGCCGGGTCGTCGGTGAACTTGATCATCTCCATGATGTCGGTGCGCCCGGCCACCGCGCCGCCCGGCATGCCCCCGGCGACGATCTTCGCCATCGTCGTCATGTCGGGGTTAACGCCGAATCGCTCCTGCTCGCCACCGGGTGCCCAGCGGAAGCCGGTGATAACCTCGTCGAAGATCAGCACCGCGCCGTATTTCTTCGTGAGCTGCCGCACGCCTTCGAGAAAGTCTTCCTTCAGCGGGATCGTGGCGTAGGAGCCGCCGCTCGGCTCGAGGATGACGGCGGCGACGTCGCCCTGTACCAGCCGCTCCTCCAGCATCGCCAGGTCGTTCGACGGCACCACGGCGACCGTGCCAAGCGTCTCGGCGGGCACGCCGGGAACCGTGACGTTCTCGAACGGCGGCTTCTCGCCCTTGAGCGAGTAGCCGTGCCAGCCGTGGAAGTGGCCCTCGAACTTGAGGATCGTGTCCTTCTGCGTGTAGCCGCGGGCAACCCGCATGCCGAGCAGCGTGGCTTCAGTGCCGGACGCGGTGAAGCGGACCTTCTCGGCCGACGGCACCAGCTTGACGATCTGCTCGGCCCAGCGAATTTCGCTCGGGTGCCCGGCGCTGAAGTGCGTGCCTTCCGGCACCTGCGTCTGCAGCGCGTGAGTGATCTCCGGATCGTCGTGGCCGAAAATGAGCGAGCCATGGCCGACGCAGAAGTCGATCAGGTCATGCCCGTCGACCGAGGTCTTGTGCGATCCCTTCGCGGTGTTGACGAATGGCGGGAAGGGCGCGATGTGACGCCCGTCGTGCGTGATGCCGCCGACGATGACCTTGTTCGATCGCTCGAACGTCTCCTTCGACGCGGCGAACTGTTTCGTGTAGTCCTGTTCGATCGACCCTGACGGCATGGTGTTGGTGCTCCCTGCTGGCCGCGATGGTGGCGTCGCGGTATCGACGGCTCACGTGTCAGCGTCACTATATGGGGCAACCTCGGTTCCTGCAAAACCGCGTCGCTTGTGCGCCGGGATGCCGAGATGCGGGTCGGTGCGGCGTGAGCATGCGGTAGAATGGAGGGTGGCAGGACGTGGCCGGCACGCGGCGGGATCGATGTTCCCGCGCGCCGACGGTCGAATCGATACCCACGGCGACAGGAAATTGTCCACTCCATCCATCACCATCGTTGGCTCGAACCATGAATGCGCGTCAATCGACCTGCGCGAGCGGCTGGCATTTTCCGGCGAAACGCTCGCCGGCGGGTTGCGCGCGCTGCACCAGCATGTCGATGAGGGTCTCATCGTCTCCACCTGCAACCGCACGGAGGTCTACGTCGTTTCCGATTCGGCCGATGCCGGACGGGAGCGCGTGTTGCGCTTCCTCTCCGAGTACCACGGCATCCCGGCTCGGGCGCTGGACGAAATGTCGTACGTCCATTCCGATATCGGCGCGATTCGGCACATCTTCCGCGTCGCGAGCGGGCTCGATTCCCTCGTGCTCGGCGAGCCGCAAATTCTCGCCCAGATCCGTGACGCGCTCGATGCCGCCCGGGACGCCCGCAGTACCGGGCCGTTTCTGCAGCGCCTCGCCACCGACGCGCTGAAGGTCGGCAAGCGCGCCCGCACCGACACCGGCATCGCCCGCAACAACCTCTCGATCAGCCATGCGGCGGTCCAGCTCGCCGCGCGCGAGCGCCCGGACTTCGCCACGAGCCGCGTGACGGTGCTCGGAGCGGGGAAGATGGCGTCGATCGCGGCGCGCGTCGCCCACGCGCATGGCGTCGGGTCGCTCACCGTTGTCAACCGCTCCGAGGAGCGCGCGCAGCCGCTGGTGGATCAGCTCGGAGCCAGGTTTCGGCCGTTCAACGAGCTTCGGGATGTCATCGCCGCCAGCGATGTCGTCATCGCCGCGATCCTGGTCGACGAGCCGATCATCACGCCCGGGCTGTTGGAGGGACGGGACGAGCCGCTGCTGCTGATCGATCTCGGCGTGCCGCGCATCATCGATCGGAATTGCGGGTACGTCGCACAGGTCGAGTCACGCGACGTCGACGACCTCGAGTCCGTCGCCGGCGAGCAGCGTCGGCTCTATGCCCGCGAGATGCACAAGGTCGAGGGAATTGTCGATCGGGCGACCGACGACTTCATCGCCTGGAGCCGGAGCCGGCAGGCGTCCGGCGCGATCGCGGCGCTGCAGAGGCAGGCCGGCGCGACGCGGGATCACGAGGTCGAGCGCGCGCTGCGGCGGCTCGGCCATCTCTCCGAGCGGGACCAAAACGTCGTCCGCGCGATGGCCAAGGCGCTCACCAACACGCTCATGCACGAACCCGTGCAATCGCTCCGGTCGGCGACGTCGCCCGACGATATCCGGGGTATCCTTTCGGCGTTCGGGATCGAGCCGGATCAGGCCGAGCGGTCCTGACCATCGCCATGTCTACAACGTTCCGCCAGTCAACCTGCAACATCGGGGGTGCCATGTCTTCTTCCGCGTCCAGCGTCACCGTCCCCAGCTTCGCCCGGTCCACCGAGGCATTCGCCGCCGCGCGGGAGGTGATGCCGGGCGGCGTCAGCAGCCCGGTGCGCGCCTTTCGCGCCGTCGGCGGCACGTCGGTCTTCGTCGATTCGGGCGCAGGCAGCCGATTCACCGATATCGACGGCAACACCTTCATCGACTACGTGCTGTCATGGGGCCCGCTGATTCTCGGGCACGCGCACCCGAGCGTGGTCGAGGCGACGACCGCGGCGCTGCGCAAGGGCACCAGCTTCGGCGCGCCGACCGTCGCCGAAACGAAGCTCGCCGAGCTGATCGTCGAGCGCGTGCCGGCGGTCGACATGGTGCGGCTCGTCTCCTCGGGCACCGAGGCGACGATGAGCGCGCTGCGGCTCGCCCGCGCCGCAACCGGCCGCGAAAAGATCGTCAAGTTCGCCGGTTGCTATCACGGTCACGGCGACATGCTGCTGGTGCAGGCCGGCAGCGGCGTGGCGACCCTCGGGCTGCCCGACAGCCCCGGCGTGCCACCGGGCGCGACGCGGGACACGCTGGTCGCCACCTACAACGATCTCGACAGCGTGCGCGCGCTGTTCGACGCCCACGGCGACGAGATCGCCGGGGTGATCGTCGAGCCGGTCGCCGGCAACATGGGCATGGTCGAGCCGATCGACGGGTTCCTCGACGGCCTCCGCGACATCACCCGCGAGCGCGGCGCCCTGCTGCTGTTCGACGAGGGGATGACCGGCTTCCGCGTCGCGCCGGGTGGCGCCGTCGAGCGCTACGGCGTCGATCCCGATATCGTCACCTTCGGCAAGGTGGTCGGCGGTGGCTTCCCGCTGGCGGCGTATGCCGGCAAGCGCGAGATCATGGAGCATGTCGCGCCGGTCGGATCGATGTACCAGGCGGGCACCCTCTCCGGCAATCCCGTCGCCACCGCGGCGGGCATCGCCACGCTCGAGGTGCTGGGCGAGAAGGGCATCTGGCAATCGGCGGCCGACCGGACGACCCAGCTCGTCGAGGGGCTGCGACAGGCGGCCGCCGAGGCGGGTGTGGCGATCCAGGCGAGTGCGGTCGGCACGATGGCCGGCATCTTCTTCAAGGACGCGCCGGTCCGGAACTACGACGAGTCTGCCGTCGATGACAGTGGGCGCTACACCGCGTTCTTCCAGGGCCTCCTGAAGCGCGGCGTCTACTTCGCGCCATCGCGGTTCGAGGCGCTGTTCCTGTCGTCGGCCCACAGCGAGGCCGATGTCGCGACGACCATCGATGCCGCCGCCGACGTCCTGCGCGAGATGGGCGGCTCGTAGGGGAGGTCTGCCAGCGCGATGGCAACACGTCCCGCGGGGGCAATGGCCTTCCAGCGGCCCGCGAGGGTGCGTCGGTAGTTGGGAAGGAGATTGCCTCCTCCCGCGATCGCTCCGGCTGCTGTGCCGCCCTTTACGATGTCGGGCTCGTCGTCACCGCGTAGAGAACGCCATCGCGGGCGCCGAAGAAGACATAGCCGGCGACGACCGCCGGGGGTGCCTCGATCGCGTCGCCGGCGAGGAAGTACCACACCTGTTCGCCGGTCTTCTGGTCGAGACCCGCGATGCGGTTGCCGCCGGCGATCAGCACCTGGTCCTTCGTCCGCACCGGACCGGCCAGCACCGTGCCGCCGGCCGAGGCGAACCACCGCACCTCGCCGGTTGCTCGATCCATCGCATAGAGCCCGCCATCCTCCGATGGCACGTAGACGACATCGCCGCTCGCCGTCGGGGTCAGGCCGGACGTCGTCTCCAATGCGAATCGGTCGTCGCCGGAGCCGAGATCGAGACCGTGCAGCATGCCGTCGTCGGTCACGACCCACGCGGTATCCCCGGCAAGCACGGGCGTGGTGTACACGGCGGATTTCAGGTCACGTTTCCATGCCGCGCGGCCGGTCTCCGGATTCAGCCCGAGCACGGTGCCCTTGTCGGTCCCGATCACGAGCCGGCCGCCGCGCACGCTCGGGCTGCCGAAGCTGATGCCGTCGGTTGACAGCTTCCACAGCTCCGACCCGTCCTTTGTCGAGAACGCATAGAGCCAACCCTCCTGGCTGACGACATACATCGCCATGTCGGTGACCGTGGGCGAGGCGGTGCCGGCGTAGCGGATATTCGCCTTCCAGCGCTGCTCGCCGGTGCGGGCATCGAGCGCCAGCGCGTCAAATCCGGCGACGAGGTAGAGCGTGCCGTCGCGATAGGTCGGCGTGGTGCGGATCACATACTTTCCCAGGTCGATCCGCCAGAGTTGCTGGCCGCTTCCCGCATCGACCGCGTAGAGGAATCCGGCCCGGTTGGTGACGAACACCATGCCATCCGCCACTACGGGCGAGGCGAGAATCTCGTTGCCGGTGTCGAAGCGCCAGGCGAGGCGGGGATTCTCCGTCGGCGCCGGACCCGGTTGGGTGCCGGAGTGGGCGGCATCGCCGAGCCAGGTCGGGACCTCGCCGTCGAGGACTGTTCCGGCTGGCGTCGCGACCGGGCTGGCCACCGCCGCCACGGATGTTGGCGCTTCGCCGGTCGCCAGCAGTCCCTCGGTTTCTGGCGGAGGCGTGCCCTGCGTCACGACCAGCGCGATGAGCGCCACCACCGACGCCGCGAGCAGGAACCCCGTGCGGCGAATGGCATCGCCATCGAATCGCATGCGAACCAGGCCGGCAACCAGCGCGACCAGCCCCAGCACCCACAACCCGATGCGAATCTGCGTGACGATCCCGAGCAGTGAGGCGACCAGCAGCAGGACCACGCCGGTGATGATGAAACCCGTGCCGCCATCGGGCATGAACGGGCGATTGCGGCGGGCCTCTTCGTGCTCGCGCCGCAGCCGTTGCTCCATCGCGCGAACACCCGAGTTGGGGTCCCGCGATGGCGAGGGGGTGATGTCGTCGATGGCCGCAGCGCACCCGCCGCAGAAGCGCGCGTGCTGATCATTTTCGGCGCCGCAGTGAGGGCATTCGCGCACGAGCGGCACGTACCCCGTCCAGCTTCTCGCGAATTGGTCGCGATCACGCTTGTGGATGCTGCCGCCGAGCGGTGTGGTGGAGGGCCCGGGTTTCTGGGATGCTGGCACGATGCGATGACCTCCGTCGATATGCGCGAGTGTACGACACGCGCGAGGCGGCGAGATGCACGCCGCGACGGTGTATGATCGTGGATGGTTTCTCAACGATGGTTCGGCGTGGTTCAGGTGCAGGTGATCATGCAGCGAGCGCGACCTCTCTTCGTCGTCAACCCCGCCGCCGGCAACGGACGCGCCAGCGCGGTGATCGAGCGCTTCCGAGGCGCGTTTCTCGGTCCCGCCGAGGTCGGCGTCTCCGCATCACCCGAGGACGCGGAGGAACTGGCGTATCGCGGGGCGCGAGAGGGGTTCGCGCCGATTGTCGCGGTTGGCGGCGACGGCACCCTGCAGCAGGTGGCGAACGGGCTGATGCGCTGTCCCGAGCCGCCCCCGCTTGGCATTGTGCCGGCGGGGAACGGGAACGATCTCGTGCGCACCCTGGGGCTCCCGCGGAATCCGGATAAGGCCATCCGGCTCGCGTGGAGCGACATCGCCGGCGCGATCGATGTCGGCACCTGCAACGGCCGGTGTTTCCTCAATGTCGCCGGTGTCGGGTTGGATACGAAGGTCGCCCAGGCGGTCAACGCGCGGGCCGGCGGATCGCGAGGGCGGTTGACTTACGTGGTGGAGGCGCTGCGCGAGTTGCGACGCTACGAAAATCCGGAGCTGACGCTGCATCTGGACGATGTGACCGTGGTGACGAAGTCGTTGCTGGTCGCGATCGGCAACGGGCGGTACTTTGCCGGGGGCATGAAGGTGTGCCCGGCCGCCGCGCTAACGGACGGCCTGCTCGACGTGACGATTGGCGGCGACCTCAGCCGGCTGGAGACGCTGGCGCTGCTGCCGACGATCTTCGCGGGCCAGCATGGGCGGCATCGGAAGGTGGCGTTTCACCGGGCGCGCCGGGTCCGCATCGAGGGGCCGCCGGGGATGGCGGTGCAGCTCGACGGCGAGATCGTGGCGTCGCTCCCGGCGGAAATCGGGATTCGTCCCGGCGCGCTCCGCATCGTCGGTTGGCGGGGATAGGGCAGGCCCCTCTGGCGTTGCCGCCGGGCAGCCACCATCCGGGATCCCGACCACTGCCAGGACCGGCGTGCGTAGTGCCACGCCCGGCGCGACGCGCTACCGGCGCGGGCGGGCCACGCAGATCGACCAGGGGAACGAGCCGGTCAGCTCGACGACGTCCATTTCCTGATCGACGAACTGGCCGAGCGCCTCGCGCGACCAGAAGTTCCGGTGATCCGGATCGCTGCCCTTCGGGTCGATG
>JAEVYR010000343.1 GCA_023392645.1 Chloroflexota bacterium
CCGCTCGCCGGCGTCAAGGTCGTCGCCCTCACCCGCGTCATGACCGGGCCCTACGCCACGATGATGCTCGGCGCCCTCGGCGCCGCCGTCGTCAAGATCGAGCGCCCCGGCAAGGGTGGCGACACCCGCGGCTGGGGGCCGCCCTTCGTCGATGGCGAGGCCTCCTACTTCCTCTCGATCAACCGCAACAAGCGCTCGCTCGCGCTCGACCTGAAGTCCGACGCCGGCAAGGACGTGCTCGCGCGCCTGATCGCCGAGGCCGACGTGCTGATCGAGAACTTCTCGCCGGGCACGATGAATCGCCTCGGGTTCGGGCAGGAGGATGTGCTGGCGAAGCACCCGTCACTCGTCTACGCCTCGATCTCCGGCTTCGGCCAGACCGGGCCGGGCAAGGACCGCACCGCCTACGACCTCATCGTGCAGGGCATGAGCGGCATGATGAGCATCACCGGCCATCCCGGCGGCCTGCCGACCAAGCTCGGCATCCCCATCGCCGACATCGCCGGCGGGATGTTCGCGTCCTACGCCATCGTCGCCGCCCTCTTCGCCCGCGAGCGCGATCCGGAGCGACGCGGACAGTACATCGACACCTCGATGCTCGGCGGGCAGGTCGCGCTGCTCACCTACCAGGCCGGCATCCTCTTCACCACCGGCAAGGTGCCGGAGATGCTCGGCAACGCCCACCCGATCGTCGCGCCCTATGACACCTACGCGACCGCCGACGGCTACGTGAACATCGCCGTCGGCAACGACGCCATCTGGCAGCGCTTCTGCGCCGCGATGGAGCTCGGCGACGTCGCCACCGACGAGCGCTTCCTCACCAACGCCGGCCGCATCACCAACCTCGATGCCTGCAACGCCATCGTTAACGCCACACTCGGCCGATACCCGACCGAGGAGGTCGTGCGCCGCCTCGATGCGGCGGCCGTGCCGTGCGGTCCCATCAACGACGTGAAGCAGGTCTTCGAGGACGCACAGGTCCAACACCAGGAACTCGTCCGGCAGGTGCCCCACAGCTCGCTGGGTGAGGTCACCGTCACCGGTTTCCCGTATCATTTCAGTGGGACACCGTTGCAGAATCGGTACGGCCCGCCGCTGCTGGGCGAGCACTCGCGCGAGATCCTGGCCGAGCTGGGCTACGACGAGGGAACGATCAACGCATGGTGCGCATCTGGAGCCGTTCAGCAGGCGGAAATCGCCACCCCCGCCGGAGAGCACTGACCCTGCACCGGATCGGACTCTCGTTCGTCGCGCTGGCGCTGTTCGCGATGCTGGCCAGCCTGGTGCCCGCCGCCGCGAGCGCGCAGGCGGTCGGCGAGACCGGCGAGAAGCACGTTCAGCAGGCGACCACGATCGACACGCCCGAGGCCGAAGCGCTGGCCGAGCGGTTCGTGCCGATCGTCATGCTGCGCACGCGGGAATCGGAGTGCGCCGATTACGGCGAGCCCTACCTCCCGGTGCCGGTCGATCTCGTGCTCGGCAATCCGGACGTGAAGCTCCGGCAGGATGCCGGCGGCAAGCAGTCCGACGACCCGGTGCTGATGACCGCGCCCACCGCGGACGACCTGGCCGGGGCCGCGCCCGACACCTACCTCGACTACCCCGGCAACCCGCGCGACCCCGGCTGTGCCTACGAGAAGTGGTATCACAAGTACATGGGCAGCCACGAGCCGACCGTCTACGCCCGCGTGGCGGAGGCCAACACCGGCCAGGTCGTCGTCCAGTACCACATCTTTTACGTCTTCAACGATTTCAACAACACGCACGAGAGCGACTGGGAGATGGTCCAGTTGCGCTTCGACGTGCCGACCGTCGCCGAGGCGCTGAAAGCCGATCCGGCGCAGGTCGCCTTCGCCCAGCACGGCGGCGGCGAGACGGCGAGCTGGGACGACGACAAGCTGCGCCGCGAGGGCGACCATGTCCTCGTGCACGCCGCGCAGGGGTCGCACGCGTCCCAGTACAGCACCGAGACCTACCTCGGCTGGGGCGCGAACGGGACCGGCTTCGGCTGCGACGATACCCAGGACCCCGTCTACCGCGTCGATGTCGCGCCGGTGCTGATGACGGCCGACCCCACCACGCCAGGCAGCGATCAGGCGTGGCTGGCGTGGCAGGGCCGCTGGGGCGAGCGCCAGCCGTGGGAGTACAACGGCCCGCTCGGTCCGGCGACGACCTACCGCTGGGCTGATCCCGTCGGCTGGCAGGATGGGCTGCGCAACAGCAGCATCTACGTGCCCGGCACGTCGGCGTTCGGCCCCGGCCCCACCGATGTCTTCTGCGACGTCTCCGAGTTCGGCTCGCGCATGCTCACGCTTTGGGCGGTCGAGCCATGGACCGTCGCGGCGATCGTCCTGATTCCCCTGACCTTCTTCGTCGTGCTGTTTGCGCTGGCCCGGCGGACCATCGGCGCGTCGCTGCGGCTGTACCTGCGGCACCTGCCGACCTTCGCCGCGCTCGGGTTGCTGCTGATCCCGATCGGGCTCATCGCCAACGGCTTCCGCTACCTGCTGGTGACCTACCCGCCCGGGCGGGAGGTGGTCGAGGTGATGCGCTTCTCGCCGGCGAGCGATCTGGCCGCCGCGCTCGCCATTGGTGGCATCCAGCAACTGGCCAGCGTGCTGGTGGTGGGGCCGGCGGTGCTGGTGGTGTACCGGGAGATCGAGCAGGGCCGTCGCCCGACGGTGCGCGGGACCTTGCGAGGCGTGCGCGAGCGATTCACGCTGATGGTACGCGCGCTGGTGCGCCCGACGGTGACGGTGTTCCTCCTCGCGATCACGGTCGTCGGGCTGCCGTGGGCGATCCAACGGGGGGTCCGGTGGACATTCGTCCCGCACACGGTGCTGCTGGACGGTGTCGCGCCGGATGCCGCGCCCAGCATCAGCGCCGAGGTGGTGAAGGGACACTGGTGGCGCACCGCCGGCACGAACGTGGCGCTGGGCATTCTCGGCTCGGCTCCGGGTCCGGTGCTCGGGATCATCCTGATGGTCACGATGTCGGCCGGTGTCGAATTCGTGAACGCGCTGAGCAGCCTGATCTACGCGGCGGTGCTGCCGTTCTCGGTTCTCGGCAGCGCGGTGCTCTACCGGCGCCGGCAGGGCCGACAATTGCCCCAGGCCACGCGCAATGACCTCGTCCCGGGCGAGATCGTCGACGGGCTGAAGCCAGGCACCACGTAGCGGGGCGGAGCCTCGCGACGTGTCCAGACCCCATCAGCCTCCGCTACGC
>JAEVYR010000408.1 GCA_023392645.1 Chloroflexota bacterium
GGGTGACATAGAGCGAAATCCGTCGGTTCGTCGAGTCCATACAGGCAGGGGAACCCTGCCGTTCCGAGAGCCGGATGTGGCGTCCACCGACACCGTACCGCAAGATGCTGGCCGCCGCTACGCGCGCGGTCGACCGGCACGTCCATCGGATGCCGATCCTGTCTGGTGGTAGAATGCAGGGCAATCGCATCGATACGATCGACGAGTGGCGGCCGACACGGCGCGCCAACGGCACATCGGGGCCTTCGCCTCGGCAGGTAGCCGCGGCATCGTCGACGAAACGCAGGAGGAGAGGTTTCATGTCCAGGACGTATCGACCGTTTGGTTCGAAGGACCTTTCTCGTCGCGATCTCGTCACCCGCGCGGCCGCGCTGGGCGTGTCCGTGCCGGTGCTGAGCGCGATGCTCGCCGCCGAGGCCGGCGCCCAGGCGACCCCGGCCGCCGCCGCGCCGACCGGCGATCCGATTCGTATCGGCGCGTCCGTTTCGACCACCGGCTCGAACGGCCGGACCGGTCTCTACCAGCAGGAGGCCTATCAGCTCTGGGAGGCCCAGAAGAACGCCGCCGGCGGGCTGCTTGGCCGCCCGGTCGAGATGGTGATCTACGACGACCAGTCAGACCCCACCACCGGCTCGCGCCTCTACGAAAAGCTGATCACCGAGGATGAGGTCGATCTCGTGCTCGGCCCGTACGCCTCCGGCGTGACCCTTGCCGTCGCGCAGATCACCGAACGCTATGGCTACCCGCTGCTCGTCGCCGGCGCGTCGGCCGGCGAGATCTGGGACAGCGGCTTCCAGTACGTCTTCGGCGTCTACTCGATCGCGCAGGACTACTTCAAGGATATCGTCCTCAACATCGCGCCGGCGCAGGGGTACACAACCGCCGCCGTGATCTACGAGGACGCCGTCTTCCCGATGTCCACCGGCCAGGGCGCCGTCGCGCACTGCGAGGAGGCCGGCATCGAGGTCGTGCTGGAGGAGTCGTACCCTCAGAAGGCGACCGACGTGTCGTCGGTGCTCACCCGCATCCGCGATCTCAACCCAGATATGCTCATCGGCGGCAGCTACCTGCCCGATTCGGTGCTGATCGTGCGGCAGGCGAAGGAGCTCGACCTCAACCCGAAGCTCTATGCCTTCTCGGTCGGCGCCGCCCAGCCCGATTTCGTCGAGACCCTCGGCGAGGATGCCAACTGGGTGCTCGGCCCCTCGATGTGGGAGCCGGAGATCGAGACCGAAGGCAACGCCGACTTCTTCGCCGCCTATCAGGAGATGCACAACCGCGAGCCGGATTACCACGCCGCCACCGGCTACGCCGGCTGCCAGATTCTCGAGCAGGCCGTCACCAACGTCGGCGAGCTTGACCTCGACGCGCTGCGCGACGAGCTGCTGGCCCTGACGATGCCGACCATCCTGCCGGGCGAGTACAAGGTCGACGAGACCGGCAAGCAGATCGGCCACATCCCCTTGACCGTGCAGTGGCAGGCGGGCGAGAAGGTGCTGGTCGCGCCGGACGACCTCAAGACGGGCGACCTGGACCTGCCCACCCCGGCGTGGGGCGAGCGGGGGTAGCCGCAACGCATGGATACGGTGCAAGTCATCATCAGCGGCCTCCTGCTCGGCGGCGTGTACGCGCTGTTCGCGTCGGGGCTCAACATGATCTTCGGCGTGATGCGAGTCATCAATCTCGCCCAGGGCGAGCTGATGATGCTCGGCGCGTACATCACCTTCTTCCTGTTCGACCGCGCCGGGCTCAACCCGCTGCTGTCGATCCCGCTCTCGGCGGTGGCGCTGCTGGTGCTGGGGGTGGCGTTGCAGTTCACGCTGGTCGAGCGGGTGGTGAACCAGCCGCTGCTGTCGTCACTGCTGCTGACGTTTGGGCTTTCGACCCTGATGATGGGCATCGCCCTCAACCTGTGGACCTCGAACTTCCGGTCGGTGGCGTGGGAGCCGCTGACCGGAAGCTGGGACATCGGTGGCCTCGCGATCTCGAAGTCGCGCTTCGTCGCCTTCCTGATTGCCCTGCTCGTGACCGGGGCGATGTTCCTCTTCCTGCGCCGCAGCCGCTTCGGCAAGGCGATCCGGGCAACCTCGCAACACGCCGAGGTCGCCCAGATTTGCGGCGTCGACGTGCGCCAGGTTCGGCTGGTGACGTTCGGGCTGGGCTCGGCGATGGCCGGCATCGCCGGGACGCTGATCGCGATGATCTTCACGATCAATCCCGAGATGGGCCGCATGTTCATCGGCAAGGCGTTCGCGATCATCGTGCTCGGCGGGCTGGGGTCGTTCACCGGCGCGTTCATCGGGGCGCTCTTCCTCGGGGTCAGCGAGACGCTGGCGGCCTACTGGACCGACACGCAGCTCGCCGAGGCGGTCGCCTACGCGGTGCTGCTGCTCGTGCTGCTGATCCGCCCCTCGGGCCTCTTCGGCCAGGCGGAGGGGTAGGGGATGGCGAAATCATCGGAGTCAGCGAACCAGCCCCCAATGTCACTCCGAGCCGAAGGCTACGCCCTCGTGTCGAGGAGTCCCCGCGCGAAGCGCAGTCGAACGGGAATCTGGTTTCGATTCTTGAGACAGGCGTGGATGCGGCAGCAAAGCTGCCGTGCGC
>JAEVYR010000425.1 GCA_023392645.1 Chloroflexota bacterium
GCTCAGCGCCATTCCGCGTCTTCCCAGGTGGCCTGGTCGAGGTCGTCAGGGATGCCGGTCCCCCGTGGAGGCAACGACCCGTCCGGTTGACGGACCGGGTTCCCGCCGAGCGCCGGCAGTACGATGCTGCGAAGCTGGCGGCGGCACTTTTGCAGGGTGATCTGGACGTTCATGGCTCTCTCCGGTGTTGGGTCCCGGTCTGCCCGGGCGGTCATCAGTTCGGCGGGATGTTCTGGTTGAAGCGGAAGAGATTCTCCGGGTCGTACGCCGCCTTGATTCGCTGCAATCCCTCGTACGCACCGTGTGGGTAAGCCTCGCGCACGCGGTCCGGCCCCTCCCGTTCGAGGAAGTTCACGTAGACGCCGGCGCCCTCGGGGCGGATGATCTCCCACAGCGCCTCGGTCCACGCCTCGTGCGGGGTCCGATCCTGGGTCACGTCGAACCAGACGTTGATGATGGCCACGAAGTAGTTTCGATCCCGGTGTGCGAACGCGGTGGCGTCGACCGGCACGCGGCCGACGGCGCCGCCCATCGCGCGGAGCTGGATGATGCTCGTGTCCGAGCTGGCGTGATGCACGGCGTCGACCATGGCGTCGATCGCACCGTCGCTGAGGTCGTCGGCGAACATCATGCGGATCGACGCGCCGTGCGGAAGCGTGTTCTGCGCGGTGAAGTCGTAGATCGCCGGGTAGGGCATCGGCGCGATCACCTCCGCCACCGGCTCGGCCAGCGCACGCAGCGGCGCGAGCGCGGCCTGACCCGCCTCGATCTCGCCGGTCCAGGTCACCAGCGTCAGGACCACCGGCTTGCCGACCCATTCCTCGGGTGCGAAGGGCAGCGGCGGCATGGGCATGATGTGCGCGAGCGTCGTGAGGTCATCCGGCGCGGCCAGGGATGCGTCGAGGTAGCCGCGGACGACGTCCGGGGTGGCCGGCTGCACCAGCACGCCGCCGAGGATGTGCGGCACCGGCGCCAGCCGGAAGGTGAACTCGGTCACGATGCCGACGTTGCCGCCTCCTCCGCGGATCGCCCAGAACAGGTCCGGGTGCGAGGTTTCGCTGGCGGTGACGATGTCGCTGCTGGCAGTCACGACCTCCGCCGAGAGCAGGTTGTCGATGGCGAGGCCGAATTTGCGAGCCATGAAGCCGACGCCGCCGCCGGTGACCAGCCCGCCCATGCCGACCGACGACGTGTCGCCTGTCGTGAGCGCGAGCCCGTGCGCGGCGGCCGGACCGGCGAGATCGCCGGAAGTCGCGCCGGGCTGGACCCGGGCGGTTCGCGTGACAGGATCGATGGTGACGCGCTTCATGGCGGCGAAGTCGATCACGAGGCTGGCGTCGACCATGCTGAAGCCGGCGATGCTGTGACCGCCGCTGCGGACCGCGAGCGGCAGGTTGTGCTGACGAGCGACGTCGACGGCTGCGGCGACATCGGCCGCATGCTCCGCACGAACGATCGCCAGCGGAAAGCGGCTCTGGCGGTTGATGGTCGTGCGCGCCTCGTCGTACTCGACGCTGTCGGGCGTGACGAGCCGGCCGTCCAGGCGGCCGCGGAGCGATGCGATCGCGCTGCTGGTGAGCGTGGCGTGGACGGGCGTCGGGAATCGTTCGGTGATGACCATGGTGTGCTCCGATCGTGGTGAGACGGTGAGAGGTCGTGTTGCTGGGACCCGCCGGGGCCCGGACATGCGATGGGTCTAGTCCGGCGCACCTCCCGCGTCATCGCCGGCGCCGGGCGGCTCGAACGCGATGCCGTACTTCGGTGCGACCGCCAGCACGCGGGCCATGTCGATTGCCCACGGAGCGCGGCCGACCGCGTCGCCCATCTCGTCGATGAAGCGCTCCCAGACGCCGCCGGGCGAGGCGATCACCAGCATTCGCGCCGGTGCATGGCTCTCGTTGGCCGCGCCATGCGGGGTGCCGCGCGGCACGAAGGCGTAGCTGCCCGGTTCCAGATCGAGCGTTTCGTCTCCGATCCTGAATCGATAGGTCCCGTCGAGCACGACGTAGGTCGCGTCGTCGTAGCACTGCATATGCAGTGGAAACCCTCCGCCCGGTGGGGTCCGTGTCTCGAAGAGCGCGAACGCGCCGCCGGTGCCCGCGGTGGTCGCCTTGACCGTGACCAGGTCGGCGATGAGGCGCATCTGTCGCCCGGCGGCCGGGTCGAGAACGGTCGGTCGAATCGTGTTCGCGTGTGTCATCCCTCGCCTCCTTCGGCGCCGTGCCCGGCCCCGACGATCGGGGTGCGGCCGTGCATCCAGTCTCCGGCGCTGGCGCCGCTCGCCACACCCACGGACCTCCCACGCTTCCCCCTCGCGGCTCCCACAAGAGGGCTGTGCGGGCGCGCCGAGATGAGCCCGGCGCTGCTACGATTGCGGGTGGGACACCGCCGGGTTGAAGAGGTCGCACCTGACGCGCGGTCGGTTCGCTCGAGAGCGAGGAGGTGGCGCCGTGGCTGAGCTTGGGGGACGCTTCGGCGAGCGGCTTCGGGCATTGCGCGAGGCCGCCGGTCTGTCGCAAGAGGCGCTCGCCGAGCGCGCGGATCTCTCGGCTAAAGCGATCAGCGCGATCGAGCGCGGCGAGCGCAAGCGGCCGTACCCCGACACCGTGCGGCGTCTCGCGGCGGCCCTGGACCTGGGGGAAGAGGATCGCGCCGGGCTGATCGCGCTGTTGCGAGACCAGCCTCCGGGCGCCGCGCGGTTCGGTACCGGGAAGACCGCGCCCGACGCCTTGCCGGGTGAGCCAACGCCGCTGATCGGCCGCGAGCGGGAGGTCGAGGTCGTACGGCATTTGCTGGCGCGACCCGAGACCCGCCTGCTCACCCTCGTCGGTTCCGGTGGTGTGGGCAAGACGCGGCTCGCCCTGCATCTCGCTCGCACGGAGGCCGAGCGCTACGC
>JAEVYR010000580.1 GCA_023392645.1 Chloroflexota bacterium
CCCCGGTGGCGGTCCCGACGCACGGCATCAGCCGCCGGCGGCTGATCGGGCTGGCGGGGGGCACGCTCGTCGCGCCGACACGCGCCTTCGCGCGCGAGGGCGGCGCGCGGGTGATCGTGCGCAGCACGGGCGCCTTCGTCGCCGTCGATCCGCGCACCGGCGATATCGACGCCCGGACGTCCCCGGTACCTGCCACATCGATGGCGAGCGACACCACGGCGCCAATCCCGAACGTCGTGGTGACCCCGGTCACCGAGGGCGCGGTTGGCTACTGGATGGCCGCGCCCGATGACGCGGGCTTCATCTTCCGGCTCGACACCGGGGCGTCGTCGACCTGGTGGTGGCGTCGGCCGGGTGCCCGCGCGGTGCTGCTCGATCTCCCGGGCGAGCTCGAACCGGCGCTCCCAGGCGGAACATCGGCTCGGTGGTTCCACGGCGCGACGATCGATGCCCAACACCTCGGCGCCGGCACGCTACGGCTGCTCGCGGTCGACATCGTTTCCGGCGAAACGGTGCTCGATCACCTGCTCGACCGCCGGCTGGAGCTTGCCGCGACGAAGGTGAGCGATGACGGTGCGATCATCGCGCACGTCCAGTCGGCGACCACCGGCGTCGCGTTCTGGATGGCCGATCTTCGGGATGGCACGCGCCAGGTCGAGGCCGTGGTCGCGGGAGATCCGGGAAAGGCTGCCGCCAGCGCCATCGACCTCGCGGTCACCACCGATGGCGACGCTGCGGTCGTTGCGGCGGGACTGGCATGGTCCTGGCCCGGCGCGCCGGAGCCGACCGTGACGGTCCTCTGGTCGGCCCCGCCCGACGTGATCAGGACCACCACCCTTCCTGGCGAGCTTCTCGGCATCATCCCGTGAATCGACTCGTAACAGCGGGCGTGCTTTCCGAATAGCGGGTTGGACAGCAGGGGGCTACGGCATTCATCCTGCGTCGATCACGCCAGCGATGCGGTTTCGACCGGCAAGGGCGGCCGCCGACCCCAGGTGTGCGCCGCCATCGCCACGATCGCGATCGCCAGCCCGATCGCCACCGCCACCGGCTGCACCCCGAACAGGTCGGTTGCGATGCCGGCCAGCAGCGTCGGGATCAGCGCCCCCAGGTTCCCGATCAAGCCCTGCGTCGCGATCACCTGCCCGCGTACCGTTTCCGGCGTTCGCGACAGCAGGATCGAGCGCGCCGCGACGTTCACCAGCGCCGAGGAGAACCCCGCCGGGATCGAGATCAGCATCGCGACCAGCACCAGCGGCGAGATGCTGAGCACATCGCCGATCCGGGCCAGCGGCAGCCGCAGCGCGTTTAGCAGGTCGTAGGTTTGCTGGACAAACCCGAGAGCCGCGACACAGGCCGCGAAGACGAAGAGCGAGCCGGTCGCCACCATCCGCTCACCGAAGACCCGCCCGAGCATCGGCGCCACCCGCAGCCCCAGCACCAGGCCGAGCGCGGCCGGAGCGAACACGAATACCGTGTTTTCCTTCGATGTGCCCAGCACCCGCTCGAGGTAGAACGGCACGATCACCACCAGCGCACTCATGCCGATGCTGACCAGCACGTCGTCGAGAATCGCTTCGAAGGTCTGCCGGTCGCCGCGCACGAAGCGCCATCCCTCGCCGAGGATGTCGCGCAGGTTGCGCCGGTTTCGTGCCGGGCGTCGCAATGCGGCGTGGATTGGCGGCAGCAACGCGGTCAGCGCGGCGGCAGCGAGGAAAAGCAGTCCGGCGAAGGCGAACACGAGCCGCGGACCGCCCCCGCGCAGCATCAGCGGCGCGAGGATCACCAGGCCCAGCGCCTGGGCGATCGTGAGCGCGAGATTGAACAGCGCCTGCCCGGAGGTATAGCGCTGCGCCGGCACGATCGACGCCATCAACGACGCCTCACCCGGCGAGTAGAACTGGTGGATCACCCAGATGCCGATCGTCGCTGCGAACACATCGCTCAGTGACGGATCGTCCGCCGAGACGATGAAGAGCATGAACGAGAAGCGGAGGAGGTTGAGCAGCACCAGCATGCCGCGGCGCGGCACCGCGTCGACGACCACCCCGGCCGGCAGCCCGAAGATCATCGACGGAACGATCGAGCAAAGCACGAACAGCGAGGTGAAGATGGTCCGGTCCGAGAGGTCGACCACCAGGATCAGCATTGCGTAGAGCAGCGCGCCCTGTGCCGTCTGGGAGAGCAGGCGCGAGACCCAGAGCGTTCGGAACTCCGGATCGTTGAGCAGCGAAGGCGGCTCGGCGTGACCGCGCTCCGCACGGCTGCCACGCCGTCGCCGGACGAACCGGCGTCCGGGTTTCAGCGCGGGTGTGTGCTCCGACGAGCTGAACAACCCGCCGATCGGATGCGTTTCCGGCGAGATTTGATCGCGCGTTCGCGGCCCGTTTGTGTGCCGCGCGATGTGGTGATGCCCGGCGTTGAGTCGCTCGCGCGGTCTGACCTCGAGCGGCGTCGAGCGGGGCCGGGCACGGCGAACCGGCGACAGGGGAGCTCGTCGTGCCGTCGGCTGGGTTGGTGGCTCCGAAGCGGTCATGCCCAGTGTCGCCCTCGGTCGGTCACCCCTGTCGGATCGTCGGAAGCATCGTTGCGGCAGGCTCCGGTGCTGTCAACCGGCAGGCTTCTCGCACGGGCGATGCCGCGCGTCAATCGAACTCGACGAACGGCAGCAGCTTCTCGATGCCGGTCTCGATGCCCTCGCGGACGGTCTCCCAGTCGGGCAGGATGTCGAGAAACGCCGACAGCAGCAGGATATCGGCGACCACCAGCACGAGGATGAGCACCAGCGTGCCGCTGATGCCGATGACGTTCAGCAATTTGGTGAACCCGAACAGGTTCAGGCTGCCCAGCAGGAACACGAGCCAGCTCAGCCCGAGGAGCCAGCCACCGAGCGACTGGGCATCGGTGCCGGGAGTGTCCTGCCAAAGGGTGACGGCGACGTTGCCGATGGCGAGCAGGATGCCCGGGATGAGCAGGATCGCGACGGCGGCCCAGCCGGTTTGCACGGTGCGGGCACGCGGCAAAAAGTTCGATGGCCGGCGCTGATGCGGCCACGCGCCATCGACCGCCGTCTCGACCGACTGGATCGTGAAGAGCAGGGCGACGATGAGGGCGATCAGCAGCCACCACAGCCGGGTGTCGAACGGCCCCAGCGGGAGCCAGTCGAACGTGTCAAGCAGCACAACAGGCACGGTCGGGTACATCCTGGTTGGAGTCGCATCGGTTCGACGAGGCGACGGCCGGAGTCCGGGCGGACCGTCCCGCCCGCGAGGAAGTATACGGGGCGGCCAGAAATGACGGCATAACGATGCCGTCACGCATCGGCACGAGCGCTGCGCCCTCGGCTCAGAGTGACGGTTGCGGGGCGGATCCGCGTATTCTTCGAGCCAATGAAAAAGGGAGGGGACGAGCCCCTCCCGTACGAGAGCCTGACGTCAGCTCCCGATCACCGAGCGGACCGCTTCGCCGAGACGCCGGATGCCCTCCCGGATCTGGTCCTCCGGCAGCGTCGAGAAGCTCAGGCGGATCACGTTGTACGTCGGCTCTCCCGGCATGAACAGATTGCCCGGGAACCCGATCACCCCATGGTCGGCGGCGACCTCCGCGAACGAGCGGATGTCGATCTGCTCCGGCAGCGTCACCCACACGAAGAAGCCGCCCTCCGGACGCGACCATGAGCAGCCCGCCGGCATGAACGCGTCCAGCGCCGCCAGCATCGCGTCGCGCCGCGACTTGTAGATCGGGCGCACCTCGGCCATGTGGTCGGCCAGGTATCCCTCGGCGGTGTAGTAGACGGTGCGCATCGCCATGCGGTCGTTGTGCAGGTCGATCAATTGCCGCGCTGCCAGCATCAGCTCGAACAGCGGCGCTGGCGCCACCGCCCAGCCGGTGCGCACCGACGGCGCGATCGTCTTGGAGAACGTGCCGAGATGCACCACCGTGTCGTCGAGCGCCCGCAGCGGCGGCACCGGATCGCCCTCGTAGCGCAGGGCCTCGTAGGGATCGTCCTCGACCACCACCACGTCGTGCTCGCGGGCGAGCGCGAGCAGCTCGCGGCGGCGTGCGAGCGGCATCGTCGTGCCGGTCGGGTTCTGGAAGGTCGGGATCGTGTAGATGATCTTCGCCTTCGGCGCGGCGGCGAGCTTTGCCCGGAGATCGTCGATCACCATGCCGTGCTCATCGACATCCACGCCGACGATGTTCACCTCGTAGGTCTCGAAGATCTCGAGCGCGCCGAGAAAGGTCGGGTTCTCGACGATGATCGTGTCGCCGGGATCGAGCATCACCCGGCAGATCACCTCGATCGCCTGCGTGCTGCCTGCCGTGACCATGATGTCGTCGACCGGAGCCTCGATGCCGCGCTGGCCCATCCAGTCGGCGATGAACTGCCGCAGCGGCTGGAACCCCTCGCTCTCGCCGTAGCCGAGCGCGGCCGGTGCCTCCTCCAGCGCGTGGGCGCTGGC
>JAEVYR010000584.1 GCA_023392645.1 Chloroflexota bacterium
GACGTGTCCTCCGGCACCCAGGCGCGAAGGGCGACGACCGGGTCGTCGGCCGTCAGGACGTGCTCGCCGCCGGGCCACGCAACCGCCGAGCGACCACCCGACAGGCGCTCGCCGCCGATCTCCGCGCGCCCTTCCAGCAGCGTCAGCACCTGCGGTCCCGCCAGGGCCGGGAGCGCGAGCCGCGCGCCCGCATCGAGCGCGATCCGCTCCAGCGCGAAATACTGCGTCGCGACCAGCAGCGCTCGCCCTTCCGACTCGGCCACCGGCTCCAGCCACACCGGCCGCGACTCCGGGTCGGCGACCGCGAAGCCGGCCTCCAGGTGCATCTCACGCGGATTGCCCGCGGCATCGACCCGGCCCCAGTCGTCGAGCCGGTACGTCACATCGGACGGCTGCTGAATCTCGTAGACCATCACCCCGGCGCCGAGCGCGTGAACCGTGTTGGCCGGCAACAGCATTGTCCGGCCGGGTTCGGCCGGCACCCGCCGCAACAGCTCCGCCGACGAGCCGTCGAGCCGCGCCGCCGCCTCCCGGAACGCGTCGAGCGTCACGCCGTCGCGCAGGCCGGCGTAAAGCCCGGCCCCCGGGTCGGCGGCGAGCACGTACCACGCCTCGGTCTTGCCGAGCTTGTCCAGCGGGGCTGCCTGATCGTCATTCGGATGCACCTGGATAGAGAGGTTCTCGCTGGCGTCGATCAGCTTGACCAGCAACGGAAAGGTCGCACGGCCGCGAACCGCCCGCGAGGCCGCCGGCCCGAGCAGCTCCGGGTGCGCGGCGATCACCTCGGCCAGCGTCATCCCCGCGCCCGCGCCGGACACGATTTCGGCATCGTCCGCGGTCACCAGCGCCTCGCCCACCGGCGCGCCCGGCGGCAGGTCCAACCCATAGCGCTCCAGCTTGCGGCCGCCCCACGGCTTCTCGTCGAGCCGCGGTCGCGTCACCGACACCCCACCCGCCATCTCTCGCGCTTCGTCGCTCGCCATCGGCATCGCTCCCTCTACCATTCGGGCTTCGCTGAACCGGTCATCTTGCGCCGACTATACTTCCACCGGGGTACGTCAGGCGTCACGGAGGGCAGCATGCCGAAACAGTCACGCGACAGCCGCGCTCAGGTCACACCGGCGGGCAGGCGAGCGAATTTCTGGGCCGTGATTCCGGCCGGTGGGTCCGGATCGCGATTGTGGCCGCTCAGCCGGTCGGCGCGGCCCAAGTTCCTGCTGCCGCTGCTCGGCCACCAATCGCTCTTGCAGGAGACGTTCGACCGCCTCCTGCGCCTGACCGCGCCCGAGCGCATCCTCGTCGTCTGCGGGCCCGCGCACGCCGCCGCCATCGCACGGCAACTGCCGAGCCTGCCGAGCGCGAACATCATCGTCGAGCCATCACCGAACGGGACCGGACCGGCGTTGGCGCTCGCGAGCGCGCTGATCGCTCGGGTCGATCCCGGCGCGATCATGGGCAGCTTCGCCGCCGACCATGACATTGCCGATCCGGATGCCTTCGTCGCGGCCGTCAACACCGCGATCCAGACCGCCCGGGGTGGCGACCTCGTCACGATCGGTCTGACGCCAACCCGGCCCGAAACCGGCTATGGCTACATCGAGCGCACCGACGAGGTCGTGTTGCGCGCCGACGACCGCGTGGCCTATCGTGCCGCTCGCTTCATCGAAAAGCCGGATCTCGAGCGCGCCACCGCGTTCGTCGAGTCGGGCCGCTTCCTGTGGAACGCCGGGATGTTCGTCTGGCAGGTTCGCGCGCTGACCGCCGAGCTCAAGCGGCTGCAACCGGAGATCGCCGACGGGGTGCGCGAGATCGCCCGGGCCTGGGAGTCGCGCGACCAGGAGCGCGTGACGGCGCGGATCTGGTCGGAGCTGCCCGAAATCACCATCGACCACGGCATCATGGAACACGCCGAGCGCGTGGCGGTGGTGCCGGCGGAGATCGGCTGGTCGGATGTCGGCGACTGGAGCGGGCTGGGCGAGCTGATCGAGCAGGACGGGCTGGGCAACTCGGTCCGGGGCGAGCTGCTGAGCATCGAGACGACGAACAGCGTGATCTGGTCGGAAACCGGCCGGATGGTGGCGATGGTGGGGCTCGACAACATCATCGTCGTCGACACCGAGGACGCGCTGCTGGTGGTCGATCGCGACAAGTCGCAGGAGGTCAAGAAGGTCGTCGAGAAGCTCAAGGCCTACCGCAAGGAGCTGAGCTGACGCCGCTCGTTATCTGGCCGGTCGATCGCTGATTCCCGCGCGGCCGAGCGGCACGGTTGACGGGGGGGCACTCCAACGCCGTTGACTCAAAACATCAGCGAACCGACGGTCAGCAGGATCAACACCGCCGTCTCCTGCACCCGCGGGACCGATACGTTCGCCATCACGTCGTTCGTGGTGTGATGGTACGGGCTCTGGCCGAACAGCTCCCGCGCGATCATCACCGACTCGATCCCCTGATCCCTCAACCGGTTGTCATCGGCCATGATGTCCGGATCGTGCGCGTTCTTGATGTTCTCGCCGAGACCATAGGCATCGTTGACCCGCACGATCAGGTCGCCCATCCACGTCGACGACCCCTCCGAGTTCAGGACGATCCGGCGACCGTTCCGATCCGAGCCGACCGAGTCGATGTTGAACACGCCCTCCCACGGCTCGCCGCGCGCGACGGCGCCCTTCGCCCATTCCTGCGAGCCGATGATCCCCTGCTCCTCGTAGTTGACGAAGATGATCTGGAGCGGGTACTTCAGGCTCCATCCCGACAGCACCCGCGCGATCTCCAGGCTGGCCGCCACGCCGCTCGCGTTGTCGTCCGCCCCTGGCGCAGCCGTTGTCGGCGCGTCGGAAATCGTGTCGAAGTGCGCCATCACGCCGTAATAGCGGCTCTGATCGCGGCCGGGAACCTCGCCGATGACATTCGTCAGCAAGTAGCCATCCCACGAGACGAAGTACTCGTACCAAACGGTGAGACCGTACGATTCGAGCTCCCGGTAGAGATACTCCGCCGCCCTCTGGTTGCTGGCGGTCGGATAAAAGCGCGTGCCGATGCCGCTGCCGTCCGTGGCTCCCATCCCGACCAACTCGGTCATGTGCTGCGTGATCCGGTTGGGATCGACACCGTCGCGCAAGCCGCCGACATCCCCCTCGGCGAGCCGCTTGCGATCGGTGTGGTGTTCGACGACGGCTGGCGGCGCCGGAGCAACCTTCTCGACGACAAGTCCCGCGTCGAGCACCGGGTTCGCCTTGACCGGCACCGACCCGGCCGCGATGAGCCGATACGTGCCGATCGCATCGACCACGGTGCCGATCTGGCCGGCGGCGCTGTCATCCGTGTCCGGAGTTGGCAGCACGACCATGTAGAGATCGAGCGTCTCGGACGACTCTCGCACTACCTCGGTGTCGAGGTAGCTCGAAATCGTTTCGATCCCCTTGGGATCCGCCACGACCCAGTACCAGTCCTCGCCTGAAAAGGACGGACGGGTACGGCCCGCGGCGAGCACCTGCGGCGCCACCGGCGTGCGCTCGACCCGCGCCAGGCAGGATTGCTGGCAAAACGCGGTCGGCGGGTGACTTTCGGCGTCCGGCGAGGCGACCGGTCCCCCGCTGAGGATATTGTCGGAGCCGCGCGGTGTCGGCGTCGGCTCGCCCGGCGGCGTCGGCGTGACGATCGCGCGCCCCGGGCCGGAGGGCGGGGTGGCCTGCTGGCCGATCGGCAGCACCTGCAAATCCTCGGTCGCCGTCGGCTCACCGCCACCGCCGCCACCGCCCAGCACCGACGCCAGCAGCCAGATCAGCAGGATCAGCCCGACGAGCGCACCGCCGGCGTAGGCCAGCGCCCGCTCGGGGCTTCCGGCTCGGTCGATCGCCTCCTGCATCCAGTCGCGCCGGCCTGCCGGCGCGACCGCTGGCGCCGCCGGCTCCTCCTCGGGACGGGATCGGCG
>JAEVYR010000620.1 GCA_023392645.1 Chloroflexota bacterium
GTGGTCATGATGGTGCCTTCCTGCATGATCGGCCGGCCGATGCCTCCATCGTCGTTGGCGACGCGCCGGCCCGTCAAGCGACTGCGCGTGTCATTGCGTCCGAGCGAGCACGGGGCATGTCTCCCAATTCGTGGTGGATTGCGGAACGGCTGCGTGATCCCTATGATGGATGCCATCGGGACCGCCATCTCCGATGTTCGAGCCACGCGATGAACGGAGGGTGTGTCATGGCGAAAGAGCTTCATTGCCGCGATCTCGGATTCGATTGTGACGCCGTCGTCACCGGCGAGAGCGAGGATGCGATCGTCGAACAGGTCGTCGCGCACGCGAAGGCCGTGCACGGCATGACCGACGAACAGCTCGGTGACCCGGCGATGCAGCGACAGGTGCACGAGCAGATTCACGAACAGTCGGCGCCGGCCTGAGCTGGCGGACAACGACACCTGGAACGTTTTTCGGGGCGGCCATCCGGCCGCCCCGCTTGCGTGGCGCGTGAGAACCAGGTGATGAGCAATGGTGCCTTCGAACGGGCGCGACGCAACCGGCTGCGTGTGATGCGTGGCCCGACACCGAGGCGGTCGAGTTCCACCTCTCGCACGGCGACTGGATTCGCCTCCTGCGGGAGAGCAGGTTCGAGGTCGAGGACCTGATCGAGATCCAGCCGCCGGCTGGTACCGATCGGCGGCACGAGCACGCGTCGATGGAGTGGGCGCGGCGCTGGCCGACCGAAGAGATCTGGGTCGCCACTCGCGTCTGATCGGAGCCACCCGTTATCATTTCCGGGCGATCTGATCGACGGTGACAGGGTGGAGGGGCGATGGCCGAGGACAGACGAGGACGACAGTACGAGGCGGCGCGCGCGGGGGATGACGATCTCTCCGACCTGAACGACGAGCTGCGCGTGCTGCTGCCGGGCACGACGACGCTGACGGCGTTCCTCATCATCCTACCGTTCAACAGCAGCTTCAGCGAGATCCGTGACGAGCAGAAGGCGGTCTATCTCATCACATTCCTCTGCTCGGTGCTCAGCCTCATTCTCTTCACCGCTCCCGCCGCGCATCATCGGCTGCAACGCCCGCTGCGCGACCGTGAGGGGTACAAGAACACCGCCACGCGGCTGATCATCATTGGACTGGTTCCCCTGTCGGTCGCCATTCCCCTGGCGACCTCGCTGGTGATCACCGCCACGCTTTCGAACCTGTGGATTTCGTGGATCGTCGCCGGCATCGTCGGCGTGGTGATTGCCGTGCTTTGGTGGATCTTCCCAATGATGACGCGTCACGATATGCGCGGCCACACCGATTGACGCCACTCCCCGTCATGGCACGAATGTTGCCGCTGCATGCCCGAAACTGGTCGATATGGGCGCAACAGGCCCGACGGGTGGAGAAGTCGCAATGGCGAAGCTGATGACCTGGTCGCGGGCGATCGGGATCGCGCTGCTGTTTGCGTTCGGGACGGTAGTGGTTCAGCCGGCGACCGCGCAGGACGCCGCGACCGAGGTGGCGACCGAAGCGGCCGAAACGGTCGATACGGTGACCGACACCGTCGAGGATGACGACGATGGGTTCGATTGGGGCTTGCTTGGGTTGCTCGGTCTCCTCGGTCTTGGCGGCCTGTTCCGCCGTCCGCGGCCCGTGGTGCGCGACACCGATCGTCGCGGTTTCACCAGCGCCAGCGACCGGCTCGACGACCGCGGACTCTAGCGACGCGGCCACCGGCATGACGCGATGATGCGATGGCTGTTCGGCCCGCGCGATGTCGCCGGCGGCCGGGTGCAGGTTTGGGGCTGCTCCCCAGGCTGCCTCCTCGTGTCGCTGCTGGTTTCGATCGTGGTGACGATCCTGCTCAACCTGCTGCTCAACTGGCTCTGACGCGAAACCCGGCGCGGCGTTTGTTACGCTTCGTGCCGTACGTCGCCGCCCTGGCTGACGGATACGTCTTCATGACAAGGACGCCTGGCCGATGAATCCCGCGCAGCTCCCGCACCTGGGACCGCTGCGGTTGCCCGAGAGCTCGCCTGTCGCCGCCCTGCTGCGCCGGCTTGCCCTGGCGATCGCGCTGATCGTCGTCGCGGTGTTCCTGCTCTGGATCACGCGCGACGGCATCCGCGACCATGCCAACGGCGGGCGGCCGCTCGGGTTCGTCGACACGCTGTACTTCTCGGTTGTCTCGCTGACCACCCTCGGCTACGGCGACATCTCGCCGGTGACCACCGAGGCTCGCCTCATCAACACCTTCCTGCTGACGCCGATTCGCATCTTCCTTTGGGTGCTGTTTCTCGGCACTGCCTACGAGCTGACCATCCTGCGCCTGCAATTCCGGGAGGATCGCCAGATGCGAGAGCTGCATGACCGCCTCGATCGTCACGTCATCGTCTGCGGATACGGCGTCAAGGGACGCGCCATTCTGGAGGAGCTGATCGCGCACGGGCACGATCGCGACCAGGTCGTCGTGATCGACCCGTCCGAAGACGCCGTGGAGCAGGCGACGAAGGATGGCGTGGTCGCCTTCCGCGGCGATGCCTCCAGCGAGTCGCTGCTGGAAGCCGCCGCGATCGAGAACGCCGCGTACCTGCTCGCCGTGCCCAATCGTGACGACGCCTGCGTGCTGATCATCCTCACCGCGCGCTCGCTGGCGCAAAACGTCGAAATCATCGCCGCCGCTCGCGAGGAGGAGAACATCAAGCTGCTCTACGGCGCTGGCGCCACC
>JAEVYR010000627.1 GCA_023392645.1 Chloroflexota bacterium
GCGGAGATCGGAGCGCAGCTTCGGGCATGTGCCAGCGGCACGAGCTGGTCGACAACGGCTATGCGGACGATGTCGAGGTCGCGGCGGAGGTCGGTCTCAGCCGCTCGGTGCCGATCCTGCGTGGCAACCGTTTCGTCGGAGTCTTGTAGGATGCGCGCATCGACTCCAAACCGCCACGTCTCGCTGCGAATGCTGAGGGATTACTACCGCAGCCAGTTCGCGATCGACATCTCGCTCAACATCGCCTACCGGGGCGCGACGGCGATCTGGATCTTCTCGTCGATCATGCAGCCGCTGGTCTCGCTGGTGGTCTGGCGCACGGTGGCCGGCAGCGACGGCTCGGCGGGCGGGTTCACGGCCGATCAGTACACCGCCTACTTCATCATGGTGCTGATCGTCAGCAACATGACCTTCATCTGGCACATGTGGGAGTTCGAGTGGCGTATCCGCACGGGAGCGTTCTCGCCGCTGCTGCTGCGACCGATCCACCCGATCCACAACGACATCAGCGAAAACCTGAGCTTCAAGCTGCTCGGGCTGGTCGGGATCATCCCGGCGGCGATCATCCTCGGCATCGTCTTCGACGCCGATTTCGGGGGCACGACGCCGCTGGACGTGCTCGCCTTCATCCCCGCGCTGCTGCTGGCGATGGTGCTGCGGTTCGTGCTGGAGTGGACGCTGGCGCTGGCGGCGTTCTGGCTGACGAAGGTCTCGGCGATCAACAACCTGTTCGACGTCTTTTTCCTCTTCCTGGCCGGGCAGTTCGCGCCGCTGGACGTGATGCCGGGGTGGATCCAGACGCTGGCGCTGTTCTCGCCCTTCCCGTGGAGCATCGCCTTCCCGGTCGAGGTCGCGCTGGGACACCGCAGCGGCACGGAGATCCTGATCGGCTACGGCGCGCAGCTCGCGTGGATCGGGATCGCGGTGGCGGTGCTGGCGCTGGTCTGGAACCACGCGGTGCGCCGCTACAGCGCGGTGGGAGCGTAGCGATGCGGCGACCGCTCTCCCTCCCGGGCGCGCACGCGCTCACCGTGACGCGGACCTTCTTCCGGCTCGGGCTGCTGAACATCATGCAGTACCGGACGGACTTCTACGTCGCGCTGGTCAACGTACTGATCACGCTCGGCACGCAACTGCTCGGCCTGCAGGTGATCTTCGGGCAGACGGAGGACCTGCGCGGCTGGACGCACACCGACCTGATCGTGCTGGTCGGCATCCACCTCTTCGTCGGCGGGCTGCTGGGGCTGGTGATCCGGCCGTCGATGCAGGCGCTGATGGAGGGCATCCGGCTGGGGACGTTCGACTTCGTGCTGACGAAGCCGGTCGACTCGCAGTTGTTCGCCAGCGTGCAGACGGTGGCGCCGCAGAGCACGACGGACATGCTGTTCGGTCTGGGTGTGATCGCGTTCGGGATGACGCGGCTCGACACGGCGCTGACGCCGGGGACAGTCGGGTTGTTCCCGGTGATGCTACTGGCCGGGACGGTGATCATCTACAGCTTCATGCTGATCCTGTCGACGCTGGCGTTCTGGTTCGTGAAGCTGGACAACGTGCTGGTGATCTTCCAGACGATGTTCGGCAACGCGGGGTCGTGGCCGATCACGATTTACCCCGGCTGGTTGCGGACGACGCTGACCTTCTTCGTGCCGGTGGCGTTCGCGGTGACGATCCCGGCGGAGAGCCTGACGGGGCGGCTGGAGGCGACGACTACGCTGGGGACATTGGCGCTGGCGGCGCTGTTCTTCGGGGCGGCGCGGTGGTTCTGGCGGTTCGCCCTGCGGCACTACACCGGCGCCTCGGCGTGAGCCGTTCCCAGCGGCTTCCGCCGACTATCTGCGATCATTGGCGATTCCATCGCCGCATCTTCCGAGCCATCTTCTCTTCCGTTGCTTCCCTGATCTCGCGGTCGAGGTCATCGGACTCGCCGGGAAGCGCCTCGATCGAACCGATTACATCTTCCAGGGTGAGGCGCTCCGCACGAACTTCGACCGCTCCCTCGTCAGTAACGATGAACCAGATCCAATCACCGGCGCTCAGACCGAGATGTCGGCGGATATCGGCTGGAACGGTTACCTGTCCCTTGCTGCTGATGGTGGATTGAAAGGTCTTCACTGCACCACTTTCGAAGTATGGGCTGGCGAGCGCGGCAAGTATATATGGCATCGGGCCATGGCAGTAACGCACCCATCCGATCACTCGGCGCAGGGCACGATACTCGCGTCTCGGGGAGAGCGCGAGATCGTACCATGACAGATACAGAAATCCAGATGGCCCCTCGTGGTGCCGTCCCCAACGCGCAGCCAGCACAAGGTCGGCACTATCAAACGCGCCACGAGGAAGGACCGACACCGTGGAATCTCGCCTGACTGACCTGGAGCTCTTGGAGATCGACCTCGACGCGCTGTTCGTCCACGACGCGCGAGGTCGGATCGTGCGGTCCAACGAGCCGGACGGCGAGCCCGCGCCGCGTTTCGTTTTCGGACGGACGCGGGTCGGGAACGCCTGGCGCGTGGGGCACGACGTGCCGGATGCCGTCGCCCGGCGCCTGGTGTCACTGGCGGCCGCCGAGCCGGTGCGGGACGACCTGGCGACGCCACCCGCCCGATTCGACGAAATGCACGCGGCGCTCGGCGCGAAATTCGACCCGGAGACCAGGGGGTACGGGCCCGGCTACCGGTTCCCGGAGTCGATTCCCAATCTCCCCGGCGCGATCCCGATCACCCGCGACGATGTGCACCTGCTGCATCGGATCGTGGATGACCTGGTGTGGCCGAGGTCGGCGCTCGACGCCGGAGACATCTGGACGGCGGTCGTGACGGACGGCGCGGCGGTGTCGATCTGCTTCTGCTCCAGATTGACGGATCGCGCCGCCGAGGCCGGCGTGGAAACGCTCGCTGGCTATCGTGGCCGTGGGTACACGCCGGTCGCGGTGGCGGCGTGGGCGCGAGCGGTGCGCGACTCGGGCCGCATCCCGTTCTGCAGCACGTCACACGACAACGTCGCGTCGAAGGCGGTGGCGCGCAAGCTCGGCCTGGCGCAGTACATGGTGGGGTTCCGCATCGCGTGACGGCCGCCGGGGATTCTTTCGTGCTACCCGCCGATAGAGCCGCCCCTGTGGCGGCTCTACAGGGTGATGGGGCTCGATAGAGGTCCGCCCTCTAGGGATGGGCCCTAACCGGTTTGGCCGACCAGGTTCCAGCGATCGTTGCGCTTGAGAGCGATGTCGAGCTCGAGCTCGGTGAGCTGGGCCTCCAGGTCCTCGCGGGACGCGATCTCGCCGGGGAAATCGTCGGAGGCAGCAACTTCGAGCAGCACCCGCGCCGCCGCCATCGCCGCCATCTGCAGGCCGCGCAGCGTCGCCTTGTCGACGGTGTCCGCCTCGGTGTGGCCCCAGCCGCGCCCGACCATCGTGGACGAGTCGTCGGGGCTGCTCAACGTGGCCGTGGGGATGCCGCGGATCGCGTAGGGGAAGTGGTCCGAATGCGAGTTGAGCTCGTCGGTGATCGCCAGCGCGTAGTGCGTCTGGTCGGCAAGCGCCTCGAACCACGGCACCAGCTCGGGGCGCCCGGAGATGGTGAGCGATTCGGAAC
>JAEVYR010000057.1 GCA_023392645.1 Chloroflexota bacterium
CCGCCCGCCACCACACACCCGCCGACCCCCCCCCCGACCCTCCAGCAGTAGACTTGAGACACAACGGAACGGAACGAGACGCATCGCAAGGACGTATCGTGGCGCATATTGTGATTGTCGAGGACGAGCAGGATCTCGCCTACCTTATCGCGCGCAGCCTGCGCGAAGCCGGGCACACCACCGAAGTCTTCATCGATGGCCGCCAGGCGCTGGACCGCCTGACCGGCGGCGGCTACACCGATCCGGACGTGATCGTGCTCGACCTGATGCTTCCCGGCGTGGACGGGTTGACCATCACGCGCCGCGTGCGGCAGGAACGCTTCGTGCCGATCGTGATGCTGACCGCGAAATCGACCGAGATCGACAAAGTGCTGGGGCTGGAGCTGGGCGCGGACGACTACATCACCAAGCCGGTTTCCATGCGCGAGCTGGAGGCGCGCGTCAACGCCATCCTGCGCCGCGCCGAGATGATGGCCGCCCGCTCGAGAACCGCCGAGACGACCAACCAACCGGTTGAGGACGCCGGGCTCCGCGTCGATCCCGTCAGCCGTGGCGTCACGATCGACGGGGGCGAGATCGTCCTCACGGCCCGCGAGTTCGACCTGCTCTACCTGCTGGTGACCAACCCGGACCGCGTGTTCAGCCGCGACTACCTGCTTAACCGCCTCTGGGGCGATGACTACGGCGGGTTCGAGCGCACGATCGACACGCACATCCAGCGCCTGCGCCGCAAGCTCGGCGGCGCGGGCAGCGTCGCCGACCGCATCACCACGTTGTGGGGCGTCGGCTACAAGTACGAATCGCCCGAGTCCCACCGATGACCTCCAACGACGCGATGTGGCGTCGTGCCTGGCGCTTCGTCACGACGCCGGTCCGGTTCTTTCGGCAGCGAACGCTCGTGCAATTGATGGTCAGCCATGTCGCCGTGGTGCTCATCACCTTCCTGCTGCTGAACGTGCTCGTCTACGGCGTGATGCTCGGCTGGCTGCCCGGCCGGCAGTTCTTCGGCCTGCAGGATGCCTCGCAGGACATGTTTCTCGGAGAGCGCACCCGGGCGATGGCGGTCTGGCTCGATGCCGACGAGCTCATCGCCGAGCACGGGTCGCTCGACGCCACGGGCGCGCGGGACGAACTGGATGCCCAGCTCGACGCGATCGTCAACGACCGGATCCCCGGGTACCAGCCGCGCGAATCGTCCGCCATGATCGGCATCGACGCCTACTGGGGCGTGCCGCGCGCCGCGCTGGTGACGGATGCCACCGGCGTCGTCATCGCCACGACCGACCCTGACATCGCCATGGTCAACGCGCCGGCGGAGGATATCCCGCAGCCCGGCCTGCGTCACGCGCTGCTCCAGTCGATCGAGCTGCACGGCATGGCGGACCCGTGGTCGGGCATCGCCTATTCCGTCGCCGTGGCCAACGACGTCACCAGCGCCGCCACGCCGATCTTCACCGACGACGGCCGGATCGTCGGCTACCTTGCCTTCCAGGGGTACCCGCTGCCGGAGATTCTCGCCGACGCGCGCACCCAGGTGCTGCGGGATATCGCCTCATCGTTGCTGAAGACATCGTGGATTTACCTGATCCCGGCGATCCTGGTGGCGATCCCGTTCGCCTACCTGCAGGCCCGGTCGACCTCGCGCCGGCTGGAGCGCCTTGCCAATCTCGCGGACGCCTTCGCCGACGGGGACATGCACACTAGGCTGCGGGTCACCCGGCACGACGAGATCGGGCGCCTCGCGGAGCGGTTCAACGAGATGGGATCGCGCATCGAGGAGGACGCTCGCTCGCGGCGCGTGTTCCTTTCCAATATCGCCCACGAGCTGCGGACACCGGTGGCGATCATCCAGGGCACGGCCGAGCAGCTCGAGGAGGGCACCCTCCAGACGCCCACGGAGAAAGACCGCGCCATTGGCCTGGTGAATCTCGAGATCACGAATCTCACCCGCCTGATCGACGACCTCTCGACGCTCGGCCGCCTGGAGGAAGCGAGGCTGCGGCTCGACCTGCAGCCGATTGACACGCATGACATCGCCGCCGAGGCGGTCCACGGGCTCAAGCAGGTGGCCTGGCAACAGCGAAAGGTGTCGATCGAGAATCTCGTGCCGCCCGACCTGCCACAGGCCTTCGCCGACCCTGGGCGCGTGCGGCAGATCGTCCACAACCTGCTGTTCAACGCGCTGCGGCACACGCCGGAGGGCGGCCTGGTGGTTGTGCAGGGAGCAGTCTCCGGCGGGTTCGTGGAGATGTCGGTGAGCGACACCGGCATCGGCATCCCGCCGGAAATGCTGGATCAGGTCTTCAATCGCTATTACCAGGCGGAATTGTCGGAGCGGCGGCGAGAGGGCAGCGGGCTTGGCCTGCACATCGTGCAGCAACTGGTCGAGGCGCAGGGCGGCACGATCGGCCTCCAGAGCAACGTCGGCGAGGGCACCACCTTCCGATTCACCCTCCCGCTCTCGGCGAAACCACGGGCCACCCGCGGCGATCGCTGAGCGAGCTTGACGGCGACGGGCGCGATTGCGGAAGCTTCCACCGCACGGACCGCAGATTCCGCCACGCGCCATTGCTACCCGGAGGCCCACATGCACGCCAACCGACCCGCAATATCCCGCCGGGAGTGCCTGCTCGGCGCGCTCGCCATCGCCGCCGCGCCGGTGGCCGCGCGCCCGGCCGCCGCCCAGACACCCGTCCCCGTCGCCGAGATCGATTTCGCCACCCGGATCGGTGTGCTGCTCGCGGCGATGCCGGCTGACGCGATCGACCGACGGGGCACGTTCTTCTACGCCGATCTCGCCGGGCAACTGGCGGCGGCCGGCGTGGAACGGCCGGACTCGGGCCGAACCACGCGCGACCTGCCGGAGGGATACGCGCAGGCCACGGTGGCGCTTCCGCTCGCGTCGCGGGCGTTCGATTCCGGGCTCGATCCGAGCTGGTATCCAACCTTCGGCTTCGCGCCGGCGGCGCTGGGTCAGGCCCTGATGCTCAACGACAGCATGGGCGCGCTCGCGCTCTTCCGCGGCGGCTTCGACCCCGACGCCGTGCGCGACGCGCTCGCGGCGAGTGGCTACGCCATGACGCGGCGCGAGCACGGCGACGCCTTCACGATCGGCGAGGATCCCGATCTGGAAAGCACCGTCGGGAGGCTGACGCTGGGCACGATGAATCATGCGATCGTCCGCGACGACCTGCTCGTCTTCGCCGGCGACGAATCGCGCGTCGACGACGTGCTCGCGGTGCTGGCGGGGAGCGCGCCATCGATGGCGGAAGCGGACCGGTGGACCGGCCTCGCCGCCCTCTTCTCTCCTGACCTGGTCGGCATGATCCCCGTGCCGGCGAGCGCGCTGGCATTCTGGCGCGACGGCGCCACACCGACAGCAACCGCGGCGGCGCTCGTCGACATGGCGCTCGGCGTGCGCAGCGGATCGCGC
>JAEVYR010000116.1 GCA_023392645.1 Chloroflexota bacterium
CCGTAGCCCCGGCCCGAGGTGGCCGCGTCGTCATGCGGGCCAGCAACCGATGCCCGTGATCCAGCGAAAGGCCTGTCCTCCCGAGCGCAGTCGGGGAATCCCCCCGGCTGGACCGGCACGCTGCACCGAGGAAATCCGGTCCGCTGCTTGCTGGTCGAGGGTGACGCGCTGGGTGGCTTCGCGCGAGGCCGTGCGGGCCGCAGCGTCGGAGGTCAGCATGAGATCGCTGGCGGCGTGAATCGGGGAGTGATTCCTCCGGAGGACGCACCCGCGCACCCCCGCGCGGATCTACGGACAGTACTTGCATCGCATGTTGTCGTGGGCGACGCGCCCGCGCGCCCGGGCGCCGGGCTACGGGGTCGGCGTGGCCGCCGGCGGTGCCTGCCCGGCGATGGCGGCCTCGATGCGCGCCACCTCCCGCTCCGGGTCGTCAACTTCGACGCAGATGACGTCGAACCAGTGGTCGCGCAGCTTCAGCGTGATGCACTTCTCGGCGTGCCGCCGCACCCAGAACGACCGCACCCGAGGCTGGTCCCAGAACCGCCAGTAGGTCCCGGCGATGTACGATCCGAACGCGTTCGTGCCGGGAAAGCGAATCCCGACCGGCCCGTTGCGGGCGAAGGCGGGGTCGTGGCTGACCGATTCGATCTGTTCGTAGGGCACCGTCACATCCCGCCGCAGCGCCCAGAATCGGTGCCAGCCGGTCGGACGGACGATGAGGGCGTTCCAGAGCAGGTCGATCTCGACAGGCGCCACGTTGCGCTCCTTTCGGGGTGTGATGGGTGCACCGCGACGCCGCCGGATGTGCGGGATGATGGCGGCAGTGATCCAAAACCGGCGGCGCGACGTTGTACAGATAGCGAGCCGTCGACGGCCGCTCGCGGCGCGCGATGTGTGCCGTTCAGCATACACGACCGCCACGAGCCCTCCCGCAGGAAGGACCCTCCGACATGTCCACTACCTCCGCGCCCGTGTCCGGGCAGTCCGAGCGCCACTCGGCGATCGACCCCGCCCGCCGCGACCGCTACCGCGGGCTGCTGGCCGGCGCCCTCGGCGCGGTGGCGATGGTCGCCGCGTTCATCCTGCTGCGGCCCTTCACGAATGACGTCTCCGTGATCGACGCGATCGCCGCCGCGTCGCTGCTGGCGATGCCGATCTCGCTGTTCTCGACTTTGCTCGACACCTTCGGCGCGCAGGCGAAGACGCTCTTTCTCGCCGGGCTGGTGGCGTTGCTGGTGCTGATCGGCGCCGGCTTCGGCATGCAGTACGCCCGCCAGACCGCCGGGGCGCGGCGGCCGGTGTGGCCCAAAATCCAGGCGTGGGCGGCGGGCATCACCGTCGTGCTGGCGCTGTTCATGCTTGTCGTCGCCGGGTCGGAAACGCCCGATGTGATGTCCGGCTGGAACGCGGTGCGATCCGTCGTCGCCGTCGCGCTCGGGGCCGAGGCGTGGGCGGTGGTGACGGCGCTGGTGCTGCATCTGCTGCGCACCCGGGACGCCGCGGCCGCCATCCCGGCGGGGCCGGCGATCGACCGTCGCCGGGCCATCTCGCTGGCGGCGATGGCTGCGGTTGGGGTCGGCGCGGCGGCGGTGATCGGGCGCGAGGTACAGCGAGTGGCGACGCGGAAGGTGGTTGGCACCGAGTCGGCCGGGCAGCTCCCGCCGGCGATCACGCCGAACGACAATTTCTACGTCGTCTCCAAGAACTTCATGGACCCGAGCCCGGATCGCGGCGCCGATTGGTCGATCGAGGTCGGCGGGCTGGTCGACAAGCCCGGAACGATCGGCCGGGCCGAGCTGGAGGCGATCGGCGCGGAGGAGCTCGTCTCGACGCTGACCTGCATCAGCAACGAAGTCGGCGGGAACCTGATCTCGACGGCCAAATGGACCGGCGTGCCGCTGGCGACGGTGCTCAAGCGCTTCGGCGTGCGGCCGAACGCGGTCGATCTCGTGGCGGAGGGGGAGGACGGCTACACCGACTCGTTCCCCGTCGAGCGGGCGCTGTCGCCGGAGCCGCATCTCGTTTGGCAGATGAACGGCGAGCCGCTGCCGGCATCGCACGGGACGCCGGTGCGGCTGATCGTGCCCGGCCTGTACGGCATCAAGAATGTGAAGTGGCTGACGAAGCTGACGGTTTCGGGCGATGACTACAAGGGATTCTGGCAGGATCGCGGCTGGACCGACGTCGGCATCGTCAAGACGAAGAGCCAGTTCCGCGTGCCGCGCCGAGGCGAGGTGCTGACGGCGGGTCGACACGAGATCGGCGGGATCGCCTTCGCCGGGGACCGGGGGATCTCGAAGGTCGAGGTCAGCGACGACAACGGGAAGACGTGGCACGAGGCGACGATCGCCGAGAACCCGAGCGATGCCGGGTTGAGCTGGGTGATCTGGACGGACCAGTGGGACGCGACCTCGGGCGAGCACACGCTGGTCGTCCGCGCGACGGACGGTGAGGGCAACCCGCAGCCGGAGGAGGAGGCGCCGACCTTGCCCGACGGTGCCAGCGGCTATCACAAGGTCCCCGGCGTCGTCGCGTGAGGCGGCGCGCTAACTGGAGACAACCTGGAGGGCCCGCCCCACCGTGGGC
>JAEVYR010000639.1 GCA_023392645.1 Chloroflexota bacterium
GTCGATGCCTGCTGCGCGACCTTCGGCTACCCGATCTACAAGCTGATGCGGGCCATCGCCGACCGGGCGGCGACGCCGGTGCGGGTCTGGCGCGCGACCCATTTCGGCGGGCATCGCTTCGCCGCGACCGCGCTGGAGGTGCCCGAAGGTCGCTACTGGGGCCGGCTGAAGGCCGAGATGCTTTCGTCGCTTATCCACCGGACCGGTCCGGCCCGAGCGCTGCGGGGAAACTACCGGGGCTGGGCCGCGCTCGAGGATCCGATCGGGCAGGTTGCCGAGGCCGAGCTACTGGCGGCGGTCGGCTGGAACTGGACCGGCGCGACGATCACCGGCATCGCGGGCGACGCCACCGTCGAGCAAGGTGGCACGCTGACGGTCGCATTCTCGCACCCGGCCGGGAGCGGCGAGGTAGAGATCGAGATCGTCCCGAACGGCGTCCTGACCACGATGGAGTCATCGCGAACCGCGGAGCTGGTCGAGGCGCCGCAGGTCCGGGCGACCATCGTCGCAGAGCGGCCCCAGGGCTGCCTGGCAACCATCGGCGATCGCCATGACTGGACGTGAGGCGGATTCCCGGCGCTGGCTGGGGCAACGAGTCACCGTGGTGATCGACCGACCTCTCGGCAGTACCCACCCGCGATACCCGGACAGCGTCTATCCCCTGAACTACGGCTGTATCGCTGGCACGCGGGCCGGCGATGGCGATCCGGTCGACGCCTATGTCCTCGGCGTCGACGTTCCCGTGGACGCCTTCACCGGAGAGGTGATCGCCATCGTTATTCGCCGGGACGACGTCGAGGACAAGCTGGTCGTCACGCCGCCGGGATCACGCTTCGCCATCGACGAAATCCGCGAGGCCGTGCGGTTTCAGGAGCAATTCTTCGACAGCGACATCGTCATGCGCCGCAATGCCGAGTACGATGGCGACGTTGCGTATCCGCGAGCGCGTGAGGAGCCAGAACCCAGATGATCGACCTTTCCAGCGACACGTCCACCCGGCCGAACCAGGCGATGCGCGAGGCGATGGCCAGCGCGCCGGTCGGCGACGAGCAAATCCGCGAGGATCCGACCGTCAACGCCCTGCAGAAGCACGTCGCCGCGCTGACCGGCAAGGAAGCCGCCCTCTTCCTGCCCTCCGGGACGATGTGCAACGCGATCGCGCTCACCGTTCACCCGCGCCGGGGTGATTCGGTGATCCTCGACCGCCGCGCGCACCCGGTCACGTCCGAGGCTGGCGGTCCGGCGGTGCTGGCCAATGTGCTGCTGAACACGATCGACGCGCCACGCGGCCGATTCACCGCCGACGATGTCGCCGAGCGGCTCTCGCCCGGCACCACGCACGCGTCAAGAACCGGGCTGGTCTCGGTCGAAAACACCACCAATCACGGCGGCGGCGCCATCTGGTCGCTGGAGTCGCTGGCGGCGATCCGCGCGCTGACCAAGGAACATGGGGTGCCGATGCACATGGACGGCGCGCGGCTGATGAACGCCGTCGTCGCCAGCGGGCACAGCCCGGCAGAGTTCGCCCAGCATGTCGATACGGTCTGGATCGACCTGTCGAAGGGGCTGGGCGCGCCGGTCGGGGCGGTGCTGGCGGGGTCGACAGACTTCATCGAATCCGCACGCCGCTACAAGCACATGTTCGGCGGCGCGATGCGACAGGCGGGGATCATCGCGGCGGCCGGGCTCTATGCCTTTGAGCACAACGTCGATCGTCTCGTGGAGGATCACGCCAACGCTAAACTGCTGGCCGAAGGGCTGGGCGCGATCCCGGGCGTGCGGATGGCGCACGACTCGGTCGACACGAACATCGTCTTCTTCGATGTGGGCGACGCGGGATTGACGGCGGGAGAGTTCAACGCAGCGCTGCAGCAGCGTGGCGTGCGGATGAGCACGCAGTACACGGCCGGGACGCGGGTCCGGGCGGTGACCCACCTTGACGTCACCCGCGAGGACTGCGAGCGCGCCGTGGAAGCGGCACGAGAGGTCATGGCCGGAGCGTGATGGCGGTGGGCCGGCGATGAGCCGGGGGTGGCACGCCGGGCACGCGCGGTCGCTCGAGACACGAAACGGGCCGGGGAGCGCTCCCCGGCCCGTTTGTCGTTGGTGCCCGCTTCTGATGCTAGAGGCTCTCGGTCCTGCGGGCCGGGCGTCGGCGCATCGATTCTGGCGGCTGGTTCCAACCGAAGTAGTCGGTCTCGTCGCCCTTGATCGCGAGCAGCACCGAATTGGTGTCCGGGTAAACCGACATCACGGCTTCGACCGGAATCCACAACTCGCTCGACGCGCCTTTCATCCCCTCGACGTACAAGAACCCGGCGAACCGCTTGCCGAAGTCCGTGGCGCCGGGCAACATGCCCTTCACGGTCCCCAGCGGGCCGTTACCGGCGTAGACGGTGTAGCCGGGCTGGATGTCGGCGATGGTGCCGAGCGTGCCCCGACGCACCAGCGCGTCCTCCGTGGGACGGTCGCGGTCGAAGATGGCCCGGTTGCCGAGCGCGACATCGCGGTCGATCGGGCCGAGCGTGCCCTTCGGCCGGCTGGCGAGAAAGGCGAACCCGAACAGCACGAGGATAGCGAGCCCCAGCGCGAGCCACAGCTCCGGCCGGTCGATGCGGTCGACATCCTCCCCCGGCTGGAACAGCGCCAGCAGGGATTCGCCGATCGTCACGATGATCACACCGAGTATTCCGAAGAATACGATCGGAAAGATGAAGGGATCGACCAGGTGCCGCTTGATGTAGTCCATGAGTCTCCTCGCCCGTTCGGGACCACCACTCCGTCCCCCAAGTGTCCGTTCTCCCGCGCGAAATGTCCAGCCTGAATGGCCGAAGGCGCGGTGTTCAGGCCTGTTTGTGGCCGTGCTCCATGATGATGTCGCTGACCTTCAGGGCGCCCCCTTTGGGGTCGTCTTCGCCATGCCGGTCCATCCACTCGGCGTGTCGCAGGGCTTCGCGCTTGCGGCGCTGCTGCACGAGGCGCCAGCGGTAGAGCAGCGGACCGCTGATGCCGATGATCGGGATCAGGAACCAGTACCACGTTGTGGCGATGATGAACGACACCTCGTGGGAGCTGGTCGAGGTCGCCGCGTACCAGATGATGCCGAGGGTCGCGATCTTGAAGGCGAACAGCGTCCACAGGAACGCCCAGCCCGCCTTGTGGCCGGAGTCATCGCGGATACGCTCTTGCTGGCGCATGGCCAGGTGACGCTCGCCGGGGGTCGCCATGAGAGTCCACCTCCTTCACGGCCCCGCGCCCGTCAAGGGTGCGTTTGTGATTCCTGCGCGGCCGCAAACGCCGCGATCTCGGCCCGCCGGCGTCGCGCCCGGGTCTTCTCGAGCAGCGCGGCGTCATCGTCTTCCGCTTCGCGCACTGCCCACTTGAGGAAGATCACGCTGGCGACGGCGAGGAACACCGCGTTCATGCCGACCCACATCTGCAACCCGGCGATCTCCTGATCCTCCTTGAGGCTGATTCCCCAGGGGCGCACCGACGCGAGCGCGTAGTGGTCGTAGACAGGGCCGCCATAGGTCAGCATGGCGCCGATGATGCCGGTCGGGATCGCCTGCAGGAAGATGTAGAGCGCCTGCATCGGCGGCGCCAGGCGTGGCCACTCGGGAACCTTGCTCATCAGCGGCCACCACAGCAGGACGCCGGCGATGACGAAGCAGACGTGCTGGGTTGTGTGCCAGATCTCGTGCCGAAGCGCAAGATCGTACATCATCGGAAAGTGCCAGATGGCGTTGATCATGTTGGCGGCGATGAACGCGGGCACCGGGTTCAGCATCCGGCGGAAGAACCAGTTCGTCGCCCGGTTGCGCACCAGCGGTCGGTAGACCCACGCCGGCGTGCCCGCGATCCAGAGCGGGGTCGCCAGCAGGATCAGCAACAGGTGCTGAAACATGTGCGCGCTCGAGAAGAAGAAGTGCGACCAGTCGTCGATCGGCGGCCCGAGCGCGACCAGCGCGGTCAGCGAGCCGGAGAGGAAGCAGACGACCTCGCGGGTCGTTACCGGGCGCGATTCGGCGCCGGGGCGGCGGCGGTTGAGCGGTCCCACCCACAGCAGGTACAGCGCCGTCAGCCCGAAAACGGCGACGGCGATCTTGGGATCGAGGAACCAGTGTGTGTAATACGGGCCGGTCGGCTCGGGGCCGCCGACGTGAAGGGGCGGAAGGACAGGCGGGAATGACATGGTGATGCATCCATCCAGCCGCGGGACCGCGGGACCGCCGCGCGATCGCGGCAACAACATGGGGCGCCGACGGGTCGATCATACTCCCGTGACGGCGCCCCGTGTGAAACGCGCTTACTGACCGCCGAAGAAGAAGTCGACCGAGCGATGCCGCATCATGAGGCCGACCGCGATATACACCGCCATTGCGACGATCAAGGCGGACGCGAAGATGCCGGCGAGCAGCTTCGGGTCCATCTTCAGGTGCATGAAGTACCCGACGACGAAGAGGAACTTGATCACCGAGAGGAAGATCAACGCCTCGACGAGAATTCCGGAAAACGCCGGGATGTAGTAGATCGCGACTTCGATCGCCGTCACGATCGCGAGAAAGATGGCGATCCAGACGTAGGTCTTGAGTTCCGGGTGATGCTCCTCATGCTCGGCGCTCAGCGCCGGCATGCTGCCTGTGTGTTGAGACATATCGCTCCTCCCCTGTGTCGGGCCCGGTGACGGCTAGCTGAACATCCCGATCGCGCGGCTGGCAAGCTCGACAACCTGGTGGGCGTGCTCCTCACCACCCTCGGCGCTGCCCATGTCCTTGTACGGCACGAGGTAGACGAGCGTGAAGATGACGATCCAGACGATATCGACGAAGTGCCAGTAGAGGCCGGCCACCTCGAGCGTCATGCTGTGCTCCTTGCGGAGCCCGCCGCGCAGCGAAACGAAGAGCAGCGAGAGCAGCCAGACGACGCCGATGGCGACGTGGGTGCCGTGGAAGCCGGTGAGGGTGAAGAAGCTCGCGCCGTAGATGTTGGTCGTGAGCGACAGGCCCTCGTGGTAGAACTCGGTGAACTCGAAGTACTGGCCGCCGAGGAAGATCGCGCCCAGCAGCGCCGTCGCGAGGATCCAGATGCGCGAGCCGCGGATGTCACCGCGCTGCAGCGAGCCGAGCGCGAGCACCATCGTCAGCGAGCTCATCAGCAGCACGAAGGCGCTGACGGAGGTGTACGGAATATCCACCAGCTGGCTCGGGAACGGGCCGCTCCCGAATCCCTGCTCGTACATGGTTTCGGCTCGGCCGCGATAGATCACGTAGGTCGCGATCAGCGCGCCGAAGAACATGCAGTCCGAGGCGAGGAACAACCACATCAGCAGCTTGCGGTGATCCATTCCCAGTGATGTTGGCGGGTGGCCCGCGTGACCGTGCCCGGTATCGTCATGGCCCGTACCCTGGACCCCGACACCTGGGGCTTCGACAACCTGTGCCATGCTCTCCCCTTTGTCGCCGGACGGGTCTGACGCCCGTCACTGTCATGTGGTTGCACCCGCGAGACGTCCGGTGACGCGGCGGCGGGGTGCGCCGTCGCCGCGCCGGTTGCGTGGGCTAGTCGGTGTCGGATGGCGGCTCGAGCGCCCACCCGTAGATTCCGCCGATCAGGATGATCAGGCCGAGGAACGTGATGATCGGCATCGGCAGCGCGCCGATCGGGAAGCGCGGATCGTCGAAGATCATGCCGACGGAAACGAGCACGAACCCGAAGGCGGCGATGATTGGATAGTAGGACGGGTTCGGCATGTGGACATCGGCGGTGCCGTCGTCCAGCGCGGCCATCGCCGAGAGCTTCTGATCCTCGGGGTCCTCGTTGGGGACGTGGGTCTCGCCCATCTTCTTGCCGGCGAAGGTGACGTCGATCTCGGTGTCGTGCTCCTCGATGCCGTACTTCTCGGCCCAGAGCGGATCACGGTGCTCGATCACCGGGATCGTGGCGAAGTTGTAGGCCGGCGGCGGCGACGAAATCGCCCATTCCAGCGACGGCGCGTCCCAGGGGTTCGGGCCGGCCTTCGTCTTCGAATGCAGCCCCTTGGCGATGTTGTAGATGAACAGCAGGACCGACGCGCCGAGCAGGTAGGCGCCGATCGTCTCGACGACGTTCCAGAACCACCAGCCGCTCGCCTCGCCATAGCTGTAGTAGCGGCGCGGCATGCCATCGATGCCGACGAAGTGCATCGGGAAGAAGGTCAGGTTGAAGCCAATGAAGGTGGTCCAGAAGTTGATGTGGCCGAGCTTCTCGTCCATGAAGCGGCCGGTGACCTTCGGGAACCAGTAGTAGATGCCGGCGAGCAGCCCGAAGACCGAACCGCCGAAGAGCACGTAGTGGAAGTGCGCGATGATGAAGTAGCTGTCGTTCTGCTGCGAGTCGACCGGCACCACGGCGTGCATCACGCCGGAGAGACCGCCGATCACGAACTGCGAGACGAACCCGACCGCGAAGAGCATGGCGGTGGTGAACCGCAACTGCCCGAGCCACATGGTGCCGAGCCAGTTGAAGATCTTCACGCCGGTCGGGATGGCGATCAGCATCGTGGTGGCGCCGAAGACCGAGTTGGCCGTCGGGCCGAGGCCCGTGGTGTACATGTGGTGCGCCCACACGCCGAAGCCGAGGAAGGCGATCGCGCAGGTGGCGTAGACCATCACGGCGTAGCCGAACAGCGGCTTGCGCGAGAAGGTCGGGATGATCTCGGAGATGATGCCGAAGGCGGGCATGATCATGATGTACACCTCCGGGTGCCCGAAGACCCAGAAGAGGTGTTGCCAAAGCAGCGGATCGCCGCCGGCGGCGGGCTCGAAGAAGCCGGTGCCGGTGAACCGGTCCATCGAGAGCAGGAACAGACCGATCGTGATCGCCGGGAACGCCATGAAGATGAGGATGGCGGTGATCAGCGTGGTCCAGGTGAACAGCGGCATGCGCATCAGGGTCATGCCCGGGGCGCGCATGTTGAGGATGGTGACGGTGAAGTTGAGGGCGCCGGCGACCGAGCTGACGCCGAGCACCTGCAGGCCGAGCATCCAGAAATCGACCGCGCGGGTCGGGTTCCAGGCGTTTTCGGTGAGCGGCGCGTAGCCGTACCAGCCCTGGTTGGGCGCCTCGCCGAAGAACCAGCTGACGTTGATCAGCAGCGCGCCGAACAGGAAGACCCAGAAGCTGAAGGCATTCAGCCGGGGAAAGGCGACGTCGCGCGCGCCGATTTGCAGGGGCATCACGTAGTTGAAGAACGCGACGCTCAACGGCATCACCGCCAGGAAGATCATGGTGGTGCCGTGCATAGTGAACAGCTCGTTATAGGTGTTGGGATCCACCAGGCCGTTGTCGGGCCGGATGAGCTGTGTACGGATGATCAGCGCCTCGAGCCCGCCGAGAAGCAGGAACGCGATCGACGCCACGGCGTACATGATGTCGATGCGCTTGTGGTCGATCGTGGTGATCCAGCTCCAGACGCCGGATGCTTCCTTCTTTACCGGCGGCGCGACCGTGGTGGTCTGCGACTGCGGCTGATGTGCGATGGATGCCATCTCTCGCTCCTGCTCCGGTCATCCGGGACGATGATCGGCGTTCTACCGGAACCCTTAGTCGTTCGTCGCCACCGCGACGGGGCTGGCCGCCGGGCTCGCGCCCGGTGTGGCCGCCGGGGCCGCGGCGAGGAAGT
>JAEVYR010000180.1 GCA_023392645.1 Chloroflexota bacterium
AGTCTGGGCATGCGAACAGTGTTTCCGTCATCTCGACAGAACCACAGGCAAGTCATCGCACGCCGCTTCCGGCATCACGCCGCGAGGGCAGGGTGATCACTTTCAATCGCTTCGAGGCGCCGGTAGACGGCCTCGTAGCTGTGCAGGAGCTCGATCCAGAACGCTTCCCACGACGCGGTGTCCGCGCCGATGCGGGTCGCCACCTCGATCCGGCGCTCGCCGTCGTCGAGTCGTTGTTCGAGGGCTTCGAGCTCGCGCTCCAGCTCGATCGTTGACGTTGTCGGGTACGTCCTGGTCATCGTTCAATCCTTTCGCAGGCGGGTGAGGGCCGCCCGGCGAGGGCGGCTCCTTCCGCTGGCGCCGGCGATCAGCTCGCCTTGGCGCGCTCCTGCTTCTCCTGCTTGAGACGCTGGAGCTCGGTGATCAGGGCCGAGACGCCCTTGCGGCCAATGCTCTCCATCGGGGCGCCGCCGTGCTGCTGCGCGATCTCGTCCAGCTCCTCGATGCCGAGGTTGAGCTGGCTGCGCAATACCTCGATCAGCTTGCGCTGGCGATCCGTCGGCTCCAGCTCGGTCTGCTGGTATGCGGACTGGTACTGCTGCGTGGAGGATTCGCCAACCGCGTGAAGCCGGACCGGCGCGTCGGAAAGACCAAATCCGTTGCGGTCCGTGCCGAGATCGCCGGCGAACTGCGTGCCGAACCCGAGTGCCGCCAGCGCGCGGCCGAGCGCCTTCGTCTCGGCGGCCTCGATGAAGTTCGCGAACTGCTCCCGATACTCGCTGCCCCAGCCGGTCGCGGCGGCGCCGTCCGGCAACTGGACCGATGCCTTGAAGATCGCGTGGTCGCGCGATGACTCGACCATGTTGGTTTCGATCACGGCGTCGGGGTGCTGCTCTCGCAGCCAGACCAGACGCCACTTCACCTCCAGATAGGCCCCGCCGTCGATGATGGTGATGTGTTCCTGCGCGTTGAACATTCGAGCCTCCTGTGCTTCCGCCGTTCTGATAGAACGGATGTTCGATTTCCATTGTAGAACGAATGTTCCATTTTGTCTATTGGTCACAAGCACCGCGACCCCCGGCGAGGCGGCGCGTGGCGGTCGTCAATCGTGTCGGTATGCTATGATTCAAGCCGAAAAACGACCCTGTCGAACGTTTCGAGATAGTGAGGGTATTCGGTTGAAGGTAGCGTGTCTCCAGGAGAATCTGCAGCGAGCGCTCGGGCGCGTCTCGCGCGCCGTTGCCACGAGAACGACCTTGCCGGTGCTCAGCAATGTCTGGATCGGGACCGAAGATGGCCGGCTGAAGATCGCCGCGACCAATATGGAAATCGGGGTCACGACGTGGATCGACGCGTCGGTCGAGACCGAGGGTCAGATCACGGTCGATGCCCGCCTGCTCAACGAATTCGTCAATACGTTGCCGGCCGGCGAGGTGCGCCTGGACCTCGATCCGGATCGCCTGGTGCTCACCATTCGCGCCGGCCGTGACAAGGCGGCGATCAACGGTATCGACGCGGAAGACTTTCCGGTCATCACCACGATGAAGGCGGCCGATTTCACCGTCACCATCCCCGCCCAAACGCTGCGCGAGCGCATTTCGCTGGTCGAGTTCGCGGCCGCGACGGACGAGAGCCGGCCGGTGCTTGCCGGCGTGCTGACCCGATTCGACGGCGACACGATGATGCTGGCGTCGGCCGATGGCTTTCGCATGGCCGTGGCCGAGGGTCCCTCCGGCACCACGGTCGACGAGCGCCTCGACGTGATCGTGCCGGCGCGGTCCTACCGGGAGCTGGCGCGCCTGATCGGCGATACGGAGGAGGATATCCAGCTCGCGGTGACGGCCAACGCGGCGCAAATCCTGGCGCGTTTCGGCGACACCGAGTGGGTGTCCCAGTTGATCGACGGGACCTTCCCCGACGTGAAGCAGATCGTGCCGCGCGAGTTCGGCACCCGCGTCGATGTCGGACGGGATTCGCTTCTCAACGCCGTCCGCCGTGCCAGCTACTTCGCCCGAGAGAACAACGATGTGGTCCGGCTGGCGATTCACGCCGGCGAGGACGACATGACACCGGGCAGCGTCGAGGTCACCGCGAACGCGGCCGAGCGCGGCAACAGCGAGAGCTTCGTCGACGCCAGCATCGCCGGCGGCGAGCTCCAAATTGCCTTCAACAGCCGGTATCTGGCCGACGTACTCGGTGTGCTCAAACACGGCACCGTCACCCTCGGCCTCAACGGCGCCAACCAGGCGGGTGTGGTGCGGCCCAGCGGCGGGGACCAGTACAGCCACGTAATCATGCCGATGGTGATTGGCGGCCAGTAGTCGCCCGCGGGACTCGATGCACCTGACCGAGCTCAAAATCGACCAATTTCGCTGCCACGCCGGCGTTCGGATGACGATTCCCGACGCCGGCGTCCGTATCGTCGGGCCGAACGGCTCCGGCAAGACCAGCGTACTCGAAGCGATCGCGATGCTGGCCACCACGCGTTCGTTTCGTGGCGCGCAGGACCGCGACGTGGTTCGCTGGGAAAGCGGCGAGGATTACGGCGTGACCCCGTTCGCCCGGATCGAGGCACGTGTCGCATCGCGGGGCGAGCAGCGCCGACTGGGCATCACGATGGAGCTGGCCGACGACGCCGAATCGATCGCGTCCAAGCGCTTTCTCGTCGACGATCGGCCGACCTCGGCCCACGAGCTGGTCGGCAACCTGATGGTGGTCGCGTTCACGCCGGAAGATGTGCAGCTGGTGATCGGCCCGCCGGCCGACCGGCGCCGGGCGCTCGACATCCTCATTTCGCAGTTCGATCGCGCCTACATGCGCCATCTCTCGGCGTACGGGCGGGTGCTGCGGCAGCGCAACGGGCTCCTCAAGGCGTTCGCGCGCGATCGCGTGCGTGCCGACGCTCCGGCGGCGATCACCCAGCTTGCGTTCTGGGACGAACAGCTTGTGGGGGAAGGCGCCTACCTGGTCGCCCGGCGCGCGCGCGTGGTCGCGGCGTTGAGCAAGGCGATAGACCGGCACGCGTCCGATCTTTCGTCGCGATCGCGGTTCGGTGTCACGTACCAATCGAGGGTTCGGGTCGATCCGGACCTGCTGGCGACCGAGCCCACGCTCGAAATTGGCGTCGCCCGAGCCGCGGCGGCCTTCCACGCGGATCTGGAAGCGCATCGCGAGGATGAGTTCCGGCGGGGCATGTCGTTGACTGGGCCGCACCGGGACGATCTGGTCTTCTCCATCGATGACCGCTCGCTGGCGCGCTTCGGATCGCGCGGGCAGCAGCGCCTGGGCGTACTTGCGCTCAAGCTTGCCGAGGCGGATGTGATCGCCGAGGAGTCGGGCGACACGCCCGTGTTCCTGCTCGACGACGTGCTGTCAGAGCTCGATACGGCGCATCGTCGATTGCTGCTGGACGAACTGACGGCCCGGCACGCGCAGGTCGTGCTGACAAGCGCGGAGGACGACGCGCTGGACCATCCCTCGCTCGATGCGTTGGCAGTGTATCGGACGGGCGCGGAAGCGAGCTGAGCGCCTCTCCGGCGCCGTCGCGACATATCCCATCCGATTCTCGACGCAAATCCCTACAGACACAGAAAACCCGCTCGCGAATCTCGCGAGCGGGTTCATTGCGCATTTTGCTGGGGTGCAGGGATTCGAACCCCAACTACCTGATCCAGAGTCAGGCGTACTACCGTTATACTACACCCCAATCGCCCCGTTTCGAAGCCACGACAGTCTAGCATGCCCCCTGTCGTCGCATCAACCGGATGCGACTGCATCGTCCACTTCGCGCTGGAGTCCGGCGGGCAACGTGTAGTCGACGTGATCGAGGTTGCCGCCGAGCGCGGCGAATCCGGCTCGCAGCGTGTTACGCGCGAGCGTCAGCGCGGTGACCGGTCCAGTGCCGCCCGGCACCGGCGTCACGGCGGCGGCGATGCCCTGCAGCCCATCGAAATCGACGTCGCCGACGAGCGAGCCATCGGGCAGCACATTCACCCCAAAATCGATCACCACGGCTCCTGGCGCCACCATGGCGGACGTGATGAGCCCGGGGGATCCCGCGGCCACGCAAAGCACCTCGGCGGACCGTGTCTCCGAGGCGAGATCGATCGTCCGGCTGTGGCACAGGGTCACCGTGGCGTTTCGCTGGGTCAGCATGGTCGCGAGCGGTCGACCGACCACATTCGAACGGCCGACGACCGTGACCCGAGCGCCGTCGAGGGTGACGCCGTAGTGGTCGAGCAGGGCGAGCCCGCCGGCGGGCGTGCTTGGTCGCAGCGACGGCAGGCCGAGGTGAAGGCGGCCGGCGTTGGTCGGCGTGATGCCATCAACATCCTTCAAGGGCGACAGGTGCTCAAGCACGAGGCTGGGGTCGAGGTGCGCCGGCAGCGGCATCAGTACCAGCACGGCGGTGACGGCATCGTCGCGGTTGACCTCTCCGAGCACGTCCAGAAACGCCTTCGGCGAGATGTCGGCGGGCAGCTCGATGCGGACGTTGCCGAGCTTCACGCGGCCAAAGGTGCGTTCGATGGAGGCACGGTACGCCAGGGCGGCGCCGTCATTGCCAACCAGGACCGTTGCCAGGTTCGGCGGCGTCCCGCCCAGGTCGAGCAGGTGCTGCTGGCTGGCGACGATCTCGGCGCGAAGGCGCTTGGCCAGGCGCGATCCCTTAAGGATGAACGTTTCGACCTGTTGGTCGGGGGTGCTCGGCACGATGAACTCCGCAAAGTGGCGTTTGTAGGCGCAAAAACGGCATCAGCCGAGTATACCAGCGCGGCGATCGGGTGCGTTCGCCCCCACTTTGCGCTCGGTCATCCACCAATACCGCAGCCAGCCGGAAGCTAACGACACCAGCGTACAGCAACTGTCGCAAAGGGCTCCATGAGCTGGCCGAACAACTCGCCGCTGAAGCCCAGGGGCGGCTTCGCATCAAGCGTCCGGACAAAGTGTTGACGCATTGGCAATTGTCTGATAGCATCATGCCAATGGGTCACGGCAGTCGTGACGGTCTGGCAATCGGAACAGAGTTGTGGCCGGGAGTTGGCAGGCTGTCAACACGGCAAAGGGGCGGGGAGCGACGGATGGTGGCACTGATTCGGGAGACAGACATGGCATTCGGCGGCGTGCTGAAGGGGTTCCGGGAGACACGGCGCGTCTCGCAAAGCAAGCTCGCCAAGCGGGCCGGTTTCGATCACTCCTACGTGAGCCGGCTCGAAAGCGGCGCGCGCACCCCGACCCGGGAGGCGGTTGAACAGCTGGCCAACGCGCTCGAGCTCGAGGGCGTCCAGCACGATGAGCTGCTGGTGTCGGCCGGGTTCCTTCCGCGCGAGGTCTCCAGCCTGCTGTCGGGCGAGCCGGAGATCACCGAAGTGCTGAGCCTGCTCCAGAACGCCGACGTGCCGGAGGAGTACCGAACGTCCATGCGTCAGGTGCTGCGGGTGCTCGCCGATCAGGCCCGCCTGGTGTTGCGCGGCGACAAGCCGGCCGGTACCGGCGTCGCGGCCTGATCGCGAACCGGGCGGGCGCGACCCGGCCCGCGAGCCCCGCTCGTTGTATGGTTGACCTCACCCCGCCCGCAACGGGGTGAGGTCTCATTCGTTCAATTCACCACCCCGCGCCGAGCTCGAGAGGATCGAACTGTGGCCGAGTTTGCCCATCTCCATTTGCATACCGAATTCTCGCTGCTGGACGGCGTCGGACGTATCGATCAGTACATCGCGCGGGCGCATGAGCTCGGCCTCAAGCACCTTGCCGTCACCGACCACGGCGTCATGTATGCCGCGCTGTCGTGGTACAACGCCGCGACCGAAGCCGGGCTGCATCCGATCATCGGCATGGAGGCCTACCTCGCCGAGGGACGGATCGCCGACCGGAAGCGCGAGTCGTACCACCTGTTGCTGCTCGCCGAAAACGAGACCGGTTACCGCAATCTCCTGAAGCTGGCCAGCATCGCCAGCCTCCACGGCTTCTACTACCGGCCCCGGATCGATCTCGAACTTCTCCAGCAGTATCACGAGGGCATCATCGCCACCTCGGCCTGCATCGGTGGTCCGATCGCCAAGAACCTGCTCAACCACAACGAAGAGCGCGCCGAGTGGTATGCGGGCACGCTGTCGGAAATCTTCGGCCGCGAGCGGTTCTATATGGAAATCCAGAACCACGGCATCGATCTCGAGGAGAAGGCCTACGGAGCGATGATCCCGATGGCGCGCAGGCTCGACCTGCCGCTGGTGGCCACGAACGACGTGCATTACTGCGACGAGGCCGACTCCGCCGCGCAGGACCTGCTCGTGTGCGTGCAGACCAACACCACCCTCAACGATCCCAAGCGGATGACGAGCGACTCGACGCAGCTCTACCTCAAGAGCGCCGAGGAGATGGAGCGGCTGTTCGGATCCATCCCCGAGGCGATGTCCAACACCATGCGCATCGCCGAAATGTGCCACCTGGACCTCGGGTTCAAGGGGTACCAGCTCCCGCACTTCGAGGTGCCGAGGGGCACGACTCGGTGAGCTACCTGCGCGAGCTCGTGCTCGAAGGGGCAATGAGGAAGTATGGGTTGGTCGACGGCGAGGTGCGCGAGCGCATCGACCACGAGCTGAACATCATCAACTCGATGGAGTTCACCAACTACTTCCTCATCGTGTGGGACTTCGTGCGATTCGCCAAGGAGCGCGGCATCCTCGTCGGGCCCGGACGCGGCTCGGCCGCCGGCAGCGTCGTGACGTACGCGCTCGATATCACCGGCCTCGACCCGCTCAAATACGAGCTCTTCTTCGAGCGATTCCTCAATCCGTCGCGCATCTCTATGCCGGATATCGACATCGACTTCGCGGATGATCGTCGCGATGAGGTGATCGACTACGTCGTCCAGAAGTACGGCGACGATCGGGTCGCGCAGATCATCACGTTCGGGACGCTCAAGGCGAAGGCGGCCGTGCGCGATGTCGGCCGCGCGATGGATCTCGCGTTCGGCGACACCGACCGGGTCGCGCGGTTGATTCCGACCGATCCCAAGATGACGATCGCCAAGGCGCTGGAGACTGTGCCCGACCTGAGCGCGCTCTACGAGGCCGACGCGCAGGTGCGGGAGCTGATCGACACGGCGACGAAGGTGGAGGGGCACGCGCGCCATTCGTCGACCCACGCGGCGGGCGTGGTCATCTCCCGCGACCCATTGATGGAGCAGGTGCCGCTGCAGCGCGCGGGCGGCAAGAGCGAGGGCGATGTCACGACGCAGTGGACCCAGGAGCATCTGGAGGCGCTGGGCCTGCTGAAGATGGACTTTCTCGGGCTGAAGACGCTGACGGTGCTGGGGAAGGCGCTGGCGCTGGCGCGCGAATCCGGCCTGGGCGACATATCCCTTGAAGATATTCCACTGGACGATCCCGAAGCGCTGGAGTTGTTGCGTCGCGGCGAAACGTTCGGCGTGTTCCAGCTGGAAGGCGGGATGACGCGGCGCATGACGGTCGACGTCGCGCCGAACTCGTTCGACGACCTCGTCGCGCTGATGGCGCTGATTCGCCCGGGCCCGCTCGAGCTGGCACCGGACTTCATCGCCCGCAAACACGGTCGAGAGCCTATCGAATATATCCACCCGGCGGTCGAAACGATCCTGGAAAAAACCTACGGCATCGCCATCTATCAAGAGCAGGTGATGCAGATCGCGAACGCGGTGGCCGGGTTCTCGATGGCCGAGGCGGATGGCCTGCGCAAGGCTATGGGCAAGAAGCTTCCCGAGGTGATGGCGAAGTACGAATCGCGGTTCGTCGAGGGCGCCGTCGAGAACGGCACCGAGAAGGGGCTCGCGAAGCAGATTTTCGAGATGATCGAGCGCTTCGCCGGATATGGATTCAACAAGGCACACAGCGCCGCCTACGCCGTGATCGCCGCGCAGACGGCGTGGTTCAAGGCGCATTACCCGGTGCAGTTCATGGCCGCGCTGATGTCGACGGAAATGGGCACCAGCGAGAAGACGGTGATCAATATCGCCGAATGTCGTCGCTGCAATATCGCGATCCTGCCGCCAGATATCAACCGGTCGGGTGTCGAGTTCGGTGTAGAGCGGCAGGAGGACGGGGCGGAGGCAATCCGGTTCGCGATGGGCGCCGTTCGCAATGTTGGCGTCGGCGCGGTCGAGGCCATCATCGCGGCCCGGAGCGAGCAGCCGGATGGAATGTTCGCGACACTGGAGGCGTTCTGCGACGGCGTGAGCTGGTCAAAGGTCAGCAAGCGCGTGCCGGAGTGCCTGACGCGCGTGGGCGCGCTTGAGCCGTTCGGCGAGCGAGCGGCGGTGATCAAGGCGCTGGAGTCGGGCATCGCGGCGGCCCAGCAACGCCAGAAAGCCGCCGATCGCGGCCAGATGGATATGTTCGGGCTGGTGACATCTCCCGCCGCGACCTCCGGTCCCACCCAACTCCCCGAGGTCGAGCCGGCCGACAACCGCACGCGGCTCGAATGGGAGAAGGAGCTGCTCGGCTTCTACCTGAGCGCTCATCCGCTCAACGACGTCATCGGCCAGCGAATGCCGCAAGGGTACGCGCAGACGATCGAGCTGCCCGAGCGGTCGGCGGGCGAGCGGATCCGGTTCATCGGCATGGTCGTCGATGTTCGGCGTATCGTCACCCGCACAAATCGGACGATGGCGATCGTCAAGCTGGAGGACCTCTCGGGGACCGTGGAGGCCGTCTGCTTCCCGGACACCTTCGAGCAGGTGAGCGCGCTGCTGGAAAACGACGCGATTCTGGAGGCCACCGGCAAGATCGACCGGCGCAACGATGAGACGCAGATCATCGTCGACACCCTGTCGCGCGACCTGCCCGATTTTGAGCCGGATCGTCCGAAGGATGAGCAGGTGGTCACGCTGCGCCTGCCCGGCTCCGAGGATGTCTGGGGGGATATTTCCTTGATGCAGCGCATCGACGCAGTGCTGCGCGACCACGAGGGAACGGTATTGCTCGAGTTCCACCTGCCTCGCGGCACGCGAGTGAGCCGGCTCCGGAGCCGGAGCCGGCGGGTCGAATGGAGTGAGGAGTTCCGAAAGGAGATGGAGGCGTTGCTTGGTGAGACGAGCGTCAGCCTCGTTGTCCCGGAAGCCACCGCCCAGGCGGCGGATTAGGCCGTCATCCGGCCGCTCGCGCGGAGCGCCGCGCCAGGATCGCCATCGCACAGGAACAGCAGCACGTCATCGCCGCGCACCGCTCCCAGTGCGCGGTTGATCGCGCGTCGCTCGGTAGGCAGGTGAATCAGCACCGGCGGGTATGGGTTCCGCGCGATACCGCGGCGAAAATCGGCGTAGCGATCCTCATCGAGGTCGCCATGGACGATGACGGCTCCGTGCGAACGACCGAGCAAGCGGCCAATCTCGAACAGGTCGTCCCGCGGCATCTTCGCGAGGCCGCCGAGCACGGTGATCTGTCGTCGCCGAGCCTGCGGATTGGCGGCACGCAGCACCGGTCGCAGGAACCACGACGGCATGGTGCGGTCGACGATGGTGGTGATGGAGCCCACCTCACGCACCGAGAATGAACCCGGCAGATCGGCGGTGGAAGGCTGGTAGCGGACGATCGTTTCCGCGACGATCTCGTGCCCGATCCCTGTCGCCAAGGCGGCGGCGCAGGCGAGCAGCACGTTCGTCTCCTGGAAGGAAGCGTGGCCTTCCCTGCTGATCGGGACGTCGAGCATGTTGGCGATTTCGAGGCTTTCGTCGGCGTAGCCGTAGGCGATGGTGTGGTCGCGATCTGTCCACAGGCTGATGCCGCCGGTTTGATGGTGCCGGCGAACCAGCGGTGCGGCGTCCGACTTGCCAACGACGATGGAGTGAGCGTCCGTCATTGAGAGGGTGTGTTCCAGCGCGTAATCCTCCGCGTTCAGGCAGACGATGCCTTGCGGGTGAATCGCGGTCGCAACCCGAGGAAGCGCGCGGTGGGCGATCTGGCCGGCCGGCGTTCGCAGGCAGTCAGGATCGTTGGCACAGACGTTCGTGAGGGCGATCACCGGATAGCTCGCTCGTGGCAGGCCCACCGCGGAGACGAGGTTCCAGTCGAGCTCCTGGACCGCAACGTCGAGCGAGTGTTCCATCAGTCGCGCGAGGGCGCGGTTCCAGCCGGCAATCTCGCGGCTCTGCCGCCGACCGTTGATTTCGACGCCGAAATCGGTCCAGATCGCGCTCTGGATGCCGGCGCGGTCGAAGATCGCCTGCAGCAGGCGCACGACGGTTGATTTACCGCGGGACCCGGCAACAGCGATGACCGGCGGCAGCCCGAGCTCGAAGCAGCGCTTCTGCCATTGGCGAAACGTCGGCGGCAACCCTCGCAGCTCGGTTTCCGAGCTGTACGACGCGATCACGATCTATCCCTCTTTCGGCACAACGGCCATGGTGTCGAGCAAGGTCTGCAAATAGGGTAGCGCGTTTCGCAATGCCGCGCCCCGGTGACTGATGGCGTTTTTCTGTTCCGGGGCCAGCTCGGCTACGGTACGTCCGTCGGGCAGTTCCATCAGGGCATCGTAGCCAAATCCGCCCGAACCGCGCGGTTCCTGGGCAACGCGTCCGTCGAGCGTTCCGCGGAAGGTCCGGACCTCCCCGTCGGGCGTCGCCACGGCGATCTCGCAGACGAATCGCGCGGAGCGCAGGTTCTCCGGCGTCTCGCGCAAGTCCGCCAGCAGCTTTTGACGGTTGCGCTCGTCGTCGCCATGCAGGCCAGCGAACCGAGCCGAGTGGATCCCTGGAGCGCCGCCCAAGGCATCGACTTCGATGCCCGAGTCGTCGGCAAC
>JAEVYR010000185.1 GCA_023392645.1 Chloroflexota bacterium
GTAGTAGGTGTACGACTGGCCGACCTCGGCGTCGTCCGGCACGGTCACCGTCTGCTCCTCGCCGTTGTTGAGCAGATCGGTCGCCATGTCGAGCTCGTCGATGATGAAGTCGTGCTGCATCACGCCATCGTTGATGACGTGAATCTCCTGACCCGGCGATGCTTCGAATTCGCTCGGGTCGAACTTGAGCGCGTCGAGCGTGTGGACCTCGATCGGCCCGGCGGGAGCGCCGCCGCCCGCGGCCGCGGCTTCTTCGGGTGTCGCTTCCTCAGTCGCCGCCTCTTCGGACGTGCCCTCATCGCCGGCAGCCGCAGCCCCGGCCTCGACCACAGTCAGCGTGCCCTCCATGCCGGCCTCGCGGTGCCCCGGCAGGGAGCAGTAGTAGGTGTAATCGCCCGGTGCAGCGTCCTCCGGCACCGTGACGTCGACTTCCCCGCCGCCATCGACCGGGTCCATCGTGATCCCCAGCTCGTCGACGATGAAGTCGTGCTGCAGCGCACCACCGTTGACGAAATGGATCGTCTGGCCCGGGGTCGCCTGGAAGGAGCTCGGGTCAAACTTGAGCGCGTCCAGCCCCGTCACCGTGATCGGCCCGCTGGCCGGCGCCGCCGCTTCGCCGCCACCCTGCTCCGACGCGCTGAACGGCGTCGCATTCGGGGCCAGCGTGGGCGGTGCGCCTTCGACATCGGAAACCCGGGTCGGCGTGATGTCATCCTTGACGGCGTCGCCGCTGCATGCGACGAGCGCCGCGCTCGCAAACCCGCTGGTAGCCACCCACGTAAACCGACGTCGATTCATCCGACTCATTCCGTCTCTCCAGATTCCCGCTGCCGCGCGCTGGCGGGCCGCTTGCATACCGACGCCGACCGGGCTCTCGCATGCGGAGAGGCCTGCCGGCCAGCACAATCCCATATAGTCTACTTCCTGTATGGCCTATTGTCTGTCGGGGTTTTTTCTGACACGCCCTGCACCGCTTCAGGAGTCTCGATGTCCACGACGCCATCGCCCCCATGTGATCTCGTCATCGACGGTGACGTGCCGATCCGCGCCCGCATCCACCCAGGCGAGGGTCCCGCCCTGATCCTCATTCACGGCATCACCAGCAGCGGGGAGGTGTGGGCGCCGGTGCTGACTGCGCTCGGCGCGTCGTTCATGCCGGTCGCGATCGACCTGCGCGGTCACGGGTCATCGGGAAAGCCGGGGCACGGGTATCTCTACGATGACTACATCGATGATCTCGACCGCGTGCTCGACGCGCTCACACTGGATCGGCCGCTCATCGTCGGTCACTCCCTCGGCGGCCTGATCGCGCTCTGGTGGGCGGCCCGCCACCCGGACCGCGCCGCCGCGCTGGTGATCGAGGACAGCCCGCTTCGTTCAGGCGAGGATTTCCGGCCGGCATTCGAGAACTGGCTGCGTCTCAACGCGCTGCCGCTGGACGAGCTGCGGGCCGCCTACGCGACCGATCGGCCGACCTGGAAGCCCGAGGCGGTCGACGCGCGAGCGCGCCAGATGCACGCCACCGCCAGACCGGTGATCGAGGAGTTGATGGCCGATTCGATGGCGCACCATGGCGTCGATCGTCTCGCCGAGATCGAACACATCGAAAGCCCGGTGCTGTTCATCCACGGCGATCCGGATGCGGGCGGCATGGTGCATCCCGACGATATCGAGGGCTTCGCACGCCGGCTGCCGAATGCCACGGTGCGACGCATCCCTGCCGGCGGTCACTCGATGCACGTCGAGACGCCCCGCGCGTTCCTCGATCTCGCCGTGCCGTTTCTGGAGCGCCACGCCACCGATGCAAGCCGGATCGCGAAGCCAGGCAGCCGGCAGGCCCGCGAGCGGCAATCCTGAAACAGCGGCGGATCCGTCCGGCGAACGGAGCGGCGCCAGATGGTCACATGAACATCTAGACCATCTTGACCATGTGGGGCGATCTGCCTGGAATTCCGGGGTGTTTCCAGATGCTCACCGTCGGCGCGATGTGACCATCTGAGCCCCCGGAAGTCTTCAGATGCTCCAGATGGTCAGGTTGTGGATGTACGGAGATGTGAGCATGTAAGGAAAAGGTCGCGATCGCGGAGACGGTCAGACCGGAGTGCACCGGCCGTCGGGTTCGATCTGCGCCGTCAGGCCGGCAGAAGCGTTCTCGCCGTCGCGGCCTCGCCGCCGTGGACGAACTGACGGCGTTTCCCGAGCGCGAGAATCGAGATTGGTAGCTGCGACGCACCTGCGCACCTGGGCGCAGGTCTACGTCGGCGTCAGCGTTTCGCGCCAGCGGTAATCCGGCGTGTCGCACGGCGAGCACCTGGGCGCAGGTCGCCGCGGGATCGCCGCGCGCTCACGGCTGGAGCAGCTGCTCGATGGTGACCATCTGGTAGCCCGACGCCTGATAGCTCTCGATCAGCTCCGGCAGGGCGCCGAAATCGGCGTCCTGGGCAACGTGCAGCAGCACGATCAACCCCGGCGCGAGCTTGTCGTGCCCGCAAAGCTGCACGATCTCCTCGGCGGTGTTGCCCATCCACGCCAGGGAATCGCATCCCCACCAGAGTGAATAGTCGTATCCGGCTTCCTTGAGCACGCGGAGACTCTCGTCGTCGTAATCGCCGTAGGGGAAGCGGAAGAACCCGCGCGGGTCGTACCCGCCCGTCGTCTCGCGGATGGCGGCGTCGGTGTCGTCAACCTCCTGCCGCATCTGCTCGGGCGTCATCGGCTCGGTGCCGGGCGACGTGCCCGTGAACGACCCGTGCGTGTAGGAGTGGTTCATCACCTGATGCCCCCGCGCCACGATCTCCCGCATCAGCTCCGGGTTCGCGGTGGCCCACTCGCCGGTGACGCCGAAGGTTGCCACGACGCCGTACTGGTCAAGCACGTCGAGAATGTCCTGCGTGTGACCCGGGCCCTCGCCTGCATCGAAGGTGAGCGCGACTTCCTGCCGGCCACTTTGCCCCTGCGTGATGACAACGGCCGCATCGGGGTTGCCGGATGGCGGGACCTCGGGTCGCGGCGTCGGCGTCGGCGCAGCGACAGTTGGTTCGACGGTG
>JAEVYR010000239.1 GCA_023392645.1 Chloroflexota bacterium
AGATCATGCCGTGTGCGGCATGCGGCACGCCCTGATCGTCGGGAATGAGACAGACCACCTCGTACGTGCCCGGGTCGAGCCACGCGATCACCGAGCCCTGGCCACCGGGATTCGCCATGGGACCGCCATAGGCGGCACCGATGTTGGCCAGCGCCCCCAGGTCGCCGCTCATCAGCACTTCCATGAACTGATCTTGGGTGACGCCGTCGTTGAGACGGATGAAGATCGCGTGGTGATCTTCGGCGCCCTGGTTGTTCAGCGTCAGGCGGGTATACCCGCTCTCCGCTGTCGCGGGCATGTCGAACGAATACTCGGCGGAGGTGATCGTCAGCTCCGGATAGCCGCCGGCGGCCGGGGTGGCGTCCTGTGCCATGGCGGGCCCGAACCGGCTGGAAACGAGCGCCCCCGCGCCGACCGCGGCGGACAGCTTGAGCGTCGCGCGACGGCTCATGGGTACATCGAGCGCACGACGAGAGATGCCAGCGAACATGATTCACTCCTCGCGATCGACGATGACGCCGCCAATGGGCGGCGCATCACTGAGTTGAATGTGTGTCCCGCTGCATCGTAGTGGGTGTTTCAGGTCAGCGTCTACGGTCGCGCGCGCCAGCCCTCGCGAGTCATGGCACGCACATGTCAGGCGCCATCATACGATTACCTGCCTGCGGGTCAAGTGTCGAGGCCAGGGGGATCGTCGGCGGTGCGGTAGGGGAAGCACTCGGTGTTGAGGTAGGGGCAGAACCGGCAGATGTGGTGACTCGGGCGCATCGGCCACTCCTCTTCGTTCACCATCCGCACGAGGACGCGCCGCAGGTCGCTCCAGCGGTCGTGCATCTCGTCGCGCGTCTGCCAGCGGCGGTCGACCTCGCCATCGCGCAGCCAGAGATAGCTGAACACCACGCGCGGCTCGGTTTGCCCGCGCAGCGCGATGTCGATGTGTCGCTTGAGCGCGATCCGCGAAAGCAGCGGCGTGAACTCCGTGTGGTCGCGGTTCCGGCCGGTCTTGTAGTCGACGATCTCGAGATAGGGGCCATCGGCGTCGTGGCGGCGCAGCACGATATCCGCCTTGGCCCCGAGCATCACGCTGCCGAGCTCGCCCGGGTCGTTCCAGCGGCGCGGATCGTAATGCTCCACGATCAGCACCTGGGCGTCGCCGTCGTTGATGTACGCCTCGCCGCCCGCCGCCCAGAGCAGGATGTCGTCGATATCGGCCGCCCGGATGTGCGGATCGTCGTATTCCCGCTCGGGCAGCAGCGTTTCCACCAGTCCCCGGAACGTTTCCGCCGGCGGGGGCGCCTGCCGGCGCTTCAGGGTGTTGCCGATCCGCTCCATCAGCTTGTGCAGGGCGTTGCCGACCTCCATGGCGCGATCCCACGGGCGGTCGTAGGGCACCTTGTCGATGTATTCGAGGCGGCAGCGGCGGGGGCATTCGAGGTAGCGGCGCAGCGAGGTGGGGTAGATGCCCTTGTCGCGGTTCCAGCGCACGCCCGGCATCCCCGCGAGCGGCTGCGCGCGAGCCGTGGCGTCGTGGGGCGGATGCAGTGCCACCTGGTGGTCCCTCCTGCCGGAGCCGATTGCGGGGTCTGCCGTCAACCTTAGCAGGAATCGCGGCCGTCTGTAGCGCCCGGCCCCGTGGCATCCCGAGTCGGGGTTACGTCCAGATCGTCCACGCGGCGGGCAGCAGCGCCGCCAGCAGGCCGCCGACGGTGAGGATGATGAGCCGTGGGCGGTCGGTCTCCGGGTGCGGCACCGGCGGCCACAGCGCCAGCGCGATGCCGAGGCAGACCAGCGGCAGCGCCAGCAGCGCCCCCGACCGCTCCATCCCGATCACCAGCCCGCCGATGCCGAGACCCAGCGCGTTCCAGACACCCAGCCGCCCCAGCGCCGGCAGTGGCGTCGGCAACAGCGCCAGCGGCGCGAGCATCACGAGGTAGAAGCCGTAGAGCTGCATCGCCACGGGAAAGCGCGGATGCACCTCGCGCGCGCCCTCCAGCCCGCTGAACGCCCACACGACCCCCGCGCCGATCGCCACCATGGCGACGGCACTGAGCGTTTGGAGGCGAAATCGAGTCATGCATGGTCTCCGATACGGTGCGGCGGACCGGCTCATCGGGTAGCATAATCGTGGAGCGACACGACAGCACGCAGCCGGCGCGCCCGCGCCGATGCGAGCGTCGCCGCAGGACACGGATGCCACTGGCTCATTGCGATTCCGGGAGTGGCGATTCATATCGCTATGCGATATACTATGAGGTGGTGATGGTTGTGGAACTGTCGAAAGCGCGCTACGAGGCCCTGGCCGAGTTCCGGCACCAACTCCGGCGGTTCCAGCGGTTCAGCGAAGAGGCTGTCCGCGCCGTCGACATCGAGCCCCAGCAGCATCAAATGATGCTCGCGATCAAGGGCTCGCCGGACGAATCCCTGACCGTCGGCGGCATCGCCGAGCGGTTGCAGATTCAGCATCACAGTGCGGTCGAACTTGTCGCGCGGGCCGAATCCCGCGGGCTCGTGCGCCGCACGCGCGGCGAAGCCGATCGCCGGCAGGTCTATGTCGACCTGACCGACGCGGGCGACGCGGCGCTGCGTGATCTGTCGTCGACCCATCACCGCGAGCTCCTTACCGCCGCTCCCGAGCTGATCCGCGTGTTGCAGCGCATCGTCGACGACGAGTTCGACCGCACCTGACGCGGGCGGGCTGATCGCTCCGGGAGCCCACTAGTTCCCGGGGGACACCTTTGACCGACCAGACCGCCAGCAGCGCACGGTTGCTTGGCAGCGAGCCAGAAACCGAGCGGGTGCCGCTGCCGCACCACCTGCGCGACTTCACCGCCACGCCGCGCATGCTCGTCATCGCCGCGCTCGCCGTCATCATCGGCGCCGTCGGCGCCGGCCTGGCGTGGCTGCTGCTGAAGCTCATCTACTTCTTCACCAATCTCTTCTATTACCAGACGTGGTCGTTCGAGAACAACTCGCCCGCCGACAACACGCTCGGCTGGTGGTCGGTGCTCGTGCCGATCGTCGGTGGGCTGATTCTCGGCGCCATGGCCAAGTTCGGCTCCGACCGCATCCGCGGGCACGGCATCCCCGAGGCGATCGAGGCGATCATGCTCAACGGCAGCCGCGTCGGCGCCCGCGTCGCCGTGCTCAAGCCGATCTCCTCCGCCATCTCGATCGGGGCGGGTGGCCCGTTCGGCGCGGAGGGGCCGATCATCATGACCGGCGGCGCCGTCGGCTCGCTCATCGCCCAGTTCTTCCGCCTCACCAGCCAGGAGCGCAAGACGCTGATGATCGCCGGCGCCGCCGCCGGCATGTCGGCCGTGTTCGCCGCCCCGCTGGCCTCGCTCGGGCTGGCGGTCGAGCTGCTCCTGTTCGAGTTCAAGCCGCGCAGCCTCTTCCCGGTCGCCGTCGCCAGCGTTGTCGCCGCCACCCTGCGCCAGCCCATGCTCGGTGACGGCCCGGTCTTCCCGGTCCCGTCGATCGCGATCCATTTCGACGCCCAGATGCTCTTCTTCTGCGTGCTCGCCGGGTTGCTGGGCGGCATCCTCGCCCTGATCATCACCTGGATGGTCTACGCCGCCGAGGATTCCTTCCTGCGCCTGCCCATCCACTGGATGTGGTGGCCGGCGATCGGCGGCGCCGCGATCGGCATCGGCGGCCTGATCTTCCCCGAAGCGCTCGGCGTCGGCTACGACGTGATCGCCCAGTTGCTCACCGGCGACGCCCCGATGCGGATCGTGATCGGCGTGCTGCTGGTCAAGTCGGTGATCTGGGCGATCCCGCTCGGCGCCGGCACCTCCGGCGGCGTGCTCGCGCCGATGCTGATGATGGGCGCCGCCGTCGGCGCGCTCGAGACGCAGATCTTTCCGGACTACGGCGCCGGCTTCTGGCCGCTGATCGGCATGACCGCGATCCTCGCCGGCACCATGCGCGTGCCGTTCACCGCAATCCTGTTCACGCTCGAACTGACGCACATCGGCATGGACGCGCTGCTGCCGTTGATGGTCGCCACCGCCGTCGCCTACGCCACCACCGTGCTCGGCATGGGCCGCTCGATCCTGACCGAGAAGATCAGCCGGCGCGGCTACCACCTCACCCGCGAATACAGCGTCGATCCGCTCGAGGTGCTGGCCGTGCAGGAGGTGATGCGCACCCGCATCGTCGCGCTGCCGGAGGACCTGCCGCTCGAGGAGCTGGAGAAGATCGCCACCGGCGACGACCAGCCGCGCGGTCAGCACCTCTACCCGGTGCTGACCCCAGATGGGTGCCTGAAGGCGGTCGTCACCCGGCGCGAGCTGCGCCAGCAGTTGCACGATCCGGAGATCGCCGCCAGCCCGCGCCCGCTGGAGCGCGTAATGCACACCAATCCCGTGGTCGCCCACCCGGCCGAGCCGCTCCAGGCGGCGGTGGCGCGGATGGCCGACACCGGCCTCACCAGCTTCCCGGTGGTCGAGCCGGGCGAGCCCGGGCGGCTGCTCGGCATCGTCGGCCTGCGTGATTTGCTGCGCGCCCGCGAACGCCAGCTCTCCGAAGAGCGCAACCGCGAGCGCTGGCTGCGCGTCCGCCTCTTCCGCGGCGGCGGATCCACCACCACAGTCCCCGAAGCCGCGGACTGACGGGCGGTTCCTTGACAACCGGGCGGCCACCAACGTAGCTTGAAGTCGTCTTGCAGCTTCACCT
>JAEVYR010000644.1 GCA_023392645.1 Chloroflexota bacterium
ACCGGAAGGGCCTCCGCCGCCTCGGCCGCCAGCACGAGGCGGCGGACGTGCTCGCCGCGCTCGACGCGGCCAAAAGCGCCGGGTTCGACCGCGTCAGCGTCGATCTCATCTTCGGCTGGCCGGGGCAAACGCTGGAAAGCTGGCGCAACGACATCGCATCGTTGCTCGCCCACCCTGCCGGACCCAACCATCTCTCGCTCTACAGCCTGATCGTCGAGCCGGGCACCCCGTATGCCGACATGCAGGCGCGCGGCATCCTGCCGATCCCGGACGACGACGCCACGGCCGACATGTACGAGCTCGCGGTCGACCTGCTCCGCGACGCCGGCTGGACGCATTACGAGATCGCCAACTGGACCCGCGACCCCGACCACTGGTCGCGCCACAACGCGCTCTACTGGCAGCACGGCGATTACCTCGGCGTCGGCGCGGGCGCGCACGGTCATCTCGACGGCACCCGCACGATGAATCATCTGCTGCCCGAAACGTGGATGTCGGCGGTCGCGGACGGCACGACGACCGTCTCCAACACCGAGTCGATCGTTCGGGCGACGAGCGTGACGGAGACGGTGCTGATGGGACTCCGACTGCTGACGGCCGGCATCTCCGACGGCGCCTTCGAGGCGCGGCACGGCATCTCGCCGCGTACGCTCGCCGGTGAGGAGCTCGACCGGATGACGGAGATCGGGCTGGTCGAGCCGACCGCCGCCGGCATCCGCCTCACCGAGCGCGGTGCGCTGCTCTCCAACGAGGTCATCGCCCGCCTGACCGACTTCGAGACGGCGATCCCATAGCGCCGCCCCTGTGGCGGCCAATGGTCGGCTTGCGCCCCCCTGGACGTGTCCGCAACCACGAGATGGTTGTCATTTCGACCGGAGCACCCGCAGGGTGCGGAGCGGAGAAATCTCTCCCGTGCCAGAGTGCAACACCCGTACGCCGAAGTTTCTCCACGGGCGCCTTGCGGCGCTCGGTCGAAATGACAACGTTCCTCGTACGCAGGCAGCGGTCCCGTAGCGCCGCCCCTGTGGCGGCCGTGTGGCGTGGCTATGCCCCTCGCGGCTGCTCGCCGGGCAGGAACGTCGGCAAGCCGAGCATCGAGGCGGCATAAACCAGCTTGTCGGGATTGACGATGGCGTGGATCTGGTCGATCAACCCGTGGTGGAACGACAAGCCGATCACCGACATCAGGCGACCATCCTGCAGAAGCAACACACCGGGCTCACCGTTGACCGGCATCGGCACGAGCTCAACATCCTCGGCACGCGAGAGGAACTGCAGCAGGAGCTGCGCGACGTTGCGTCGCCCGCTGATCGGCCGGCGCGCGGCGCCCACCTTGCCGCCGGAATCGGCGTGGCCCACCACGTCGGGATCGAGGACCTGCATCAGCGACTCGAGATCGCCATGGGCGGCCGCCGCGAGGAAGCGGTCAGTTGCCTCGGCGTGTTTGGCCGGATCGACCGCGAACCGAGCGGGATCCGCATCCGATCGCACGCGTCGACGCGCGCGGCTGGCCAACTGTCGACAGGCAGCCGGTGACCGCCCCACGATCTTCGCAACCTCCTCGAACGAAAACTGGAACACGTCGTGCAGCACGAACGCCGCCCGCTCCGCCGGCGAGAGCCGTTCGAGCACGAGCAGCATCGCCATCCGCACGCTGTCGTCGAGAGTGACGCGGTCCACCGGATCCGGTTCGGCGCTGGGCGACTGGAGCACCGGCTCCGGCAGCCACGGCCCGACGTAGACCTCGCGCTTCGACCGGGCAGACCGCAGGTGATCGAGACAGAGCCGGGTGGTCGCTACGACGAGCCAGCCGCGAACGCCTGGATTTCATCGACGTCGATCCGCAACAGCCGGGCGAACGCCTCCTGAACGACGTCTTCGGCTTCGCTGACGCTGCCGAGCATCCGGTACTCGACGTTGAGCAGGTAGCGATGGTGCTCGCGCCAGATGGTGGACATCGTCGGATCGGCTGACGTCGAGATCGCATCGGGTCGTCGGGTCATGGGTCTTCTCCGGCATCGCGCGAATCGGGGCACGTCTCACTTGCAGGACGGGCCGGGCGCGCTGGTTGTGACACGCGCCCTCCCGCCAGCCCTGGCGCTCCTCCTCCGCCCCACTGACTCACCTCGATGTCACACCTTCGCGCAGACCCTCGTCTTTCAACGTGACCGGCCAGCGCCGGCCCGTCAACCTGCTTCATTGCCGGGAGCGGGCGCACCCATCGCCGGTCGCAACACCATCCGACGTGGCACGTCCGACACCATTCGAAAGGCAACGATACCCTCATGCACCAGACGCTGTCTGCCACGGCACGCCTCACGCGCGCCAGCGGAAAGCACCCGTGGCGCACCATCGCCACCTGGGCCGTGATCATCGTCGCGGCCATCGCGATCCAGGGCGTGGCCCCTCTCCAGACCACCACCGACATCGACATGCTGAACAATCCCGAGTCGAGCCGGGGCTGGGACCTGATCGAAGAGCACGGTATCCGCGAGGAGCGCTCCGGCGCGGAAACCATCATCGTTCGCTCCGACTCCGCGACCGTCGATGACCCGGCCTTCCAGGAAACGGTCCAGCGCGTGACCGACGCGGTACGCGCCGACACCGAGATCGTGGCCGGCGCCACGAACTACTACGAGAT
>JAEVYR010000402.1 GCA_023392645.1 Chloroflexota bacterium
GGGCTGGCTGCGCATCGTGTTGTTGGGGATTCGGGCTAGTCGTCCTGCGCTTCAGCCCAGGTCTTGCGGTAGAGGACCACGCCGACGATGCTGACAACGGTGCCGATCACCATCATCCATCGCCCGAGCTCGAGATCGTAGGTACCGGGGTTGTAATACGACGCGGCCATGCCATATACGGTCAGGCCCACGCTCGCAATCACCAGACCGGCGGCGGTCAAGATTCGGCTCATCTCCTGCATCGTTCGCTCCCGCTTCGCGCTCGCACCTGTGGTGGCGGTAACCCGCCCGGGCACGGTGATTCCATCCCTGCGTCTCCGGCCAGCATACCGGATTGCCGCCGGGCCGTCGAGGGCCCCTCGGCTCGGCGCGGCAACCGTTCCGGAGTCCACCCGGGTGGACCGTGTCGCCTCCCTCAACCCGGCTATCATGATGTCATCGACCGGATCGCGCCCACAACGCCGACACGAAAGGCCCGCCCATGACCCGATACTGTCCCCACGGCGATGGCGCGTTCGACGACTGGGTGGGCGAATGCCCCGAGTGCGGCAGCGCCCTCGTCGATACGTCGCCCGATCCCTTCGACATTGCCGTCGATCGCGAGCGGTCGGAGCCCACCTGGCTCATGACGGCGCCGAATGAGATCGAGGCCGGCCTGATCGCCGGCCGCCTGCGCGAAGCCGGCATTCCAGTGATGCTGCGTCCCGGCGGTCCCGGCCTCGGTGCCTGGGCGTCGGCGTTCAGCTTCGAACACGGCGTCTATGTCCGCGCCCACGACATCGATCGCGCCCGCGAGCTCATCGAAGAGGGTGTCGCCGATTACGACAGCGACCCGGAGCCGCTGTAGCGCCGTGCGCGGCGCTTCCCGTGCCGGCCGCGGGAACGTCGCGGCGGCCACGCTGCAAATCCTGCATTCACGCATTGCTGTCATGTCGACCGGAGTGCGCGAGTTGATCGGGTCCTGATGCCGGTGCGAGCCCACCGGCGCGCGCCCTACCCGCCCCCGGCCTCGCCGCGGGTGATGCTGCATACCAGGTTCGCGGACCCACCGGGCCCGCCGGGATGCCATCACTGATTGCCGCTCGGATAGGTGATCTCGTATCCGGCGCCACGACGAGGCACCGTCACCGCGACGGGCGGGCCGCCCTCCCCCGCCCGACCCACGACGACCTCGGCGGCGGCGCTCCGGGTGAGATGTTCGGTGCCCGACTCGGCCTCCATCACATCTACATAGACCGACGGCAACTCCACGCCGACCAGCCGCCCGCCCGTGCCGATGTCGATCGTCGCCGGCACCCGCTCGGAGGTCGCCGCTTCGCCGTCCTCCAGCAGCAGGCGGAGCGTGTTGGCCGTAACGTCGACCTCGATGCCGCGCACGGTCGTCATGTCAGCCATCGGCGTCGTCCGTGGTCCGCAGCCGGGCGTCAATGCGGTACCCGTCCCCCGCTCGCTCGACCGTGCACGCCTCCAGCTCCGGAGGTCGCTTGCCCGGCGCTGCGTCGCGCGTCATCAGGCTGCCCCACGCGCGCGGCCCGTGATCAGTCTCCAGATAGCCACTGAACTCGATCCCGGCGAGCTGGCCGCCCGCTTCGTCCCATGCTTCGACAATGGCCGCCACCACTCCGGCCGGCAGCGCCTCGAAATCGCCCGCGCTGACGTGCCAGGGCACCACGAAACCGCCGCCCTCCCACCGCTGCCCGCCGGCCATCGCGCGGGCGAGCTCGTCGCAAAACCGCGCGAGGAGCTCACGCCGGTCGGTGGCGACGTGGATGTGGATATCGATGGTGTCGCTGAGCATCCGGGCTCCTCGCGATGGAGGCGTGGCGATCGCTGGTCCGATGCTAGCACAGGCACGCGCCCGTTTCGGCGCGGGGTGCACGCTCCGCTGGCGTCGGCGCGCGGTCTCGGGTTTCACGTGAAACTGGCTGAATCGCGTCACACCGGCCGGAACCGGGTCGCGTGCTATGCTGAGTGACCAGCAGGGCTCGACGCCGCCAGCCTGTGCCCCCGGCGGCGATCTCCATCCCGCGAAACCAGCGCCAGTCCCGGATCGTTTGGAAGATCAGGGAGAAGACTTTCGCACGTGCGTGGATGGACGCCATCATGGAACGAACGTTGGGCAGGGGGGCTGCCAGAGCGAGGAATTGGGAGAGCGCGCGTGTCGATCGACGACCGGGATCTCGTCGACCGTGCGCGGGCCGGCGATCAGGCCGCGTTCGCGCAACTTTTCGAACAGTTCCACGCACCCATCCTGAACTACCTCAATCGCATGGTCAGCGACAGGGCCGTGGCGGAGGACCTCACGCAGGACACCTTCGTCAAGGCCTGGAAGGCGCTGCCCAGGACGCGCGACGACCTCTCCTTCAAGGCGTGGCTTTACCGCATCGCCACCAACACCGCCATCAGCCACATGCGACGCGGCAAGATCGTCCGCTGGCTGCCGATCCTGGGCGACCGCGAGACCAGCGACGAGCCGGTCGACCGGCTCGTCACGCGGCAGACCGACATCTCCCGCGCGCTCGATGAGCTGCCCCGGCACTATGCCGCCGTTCTGCTGCTTCGCCACTATCAGGGGCTCTCGCTTGCCGAAACCGCGCAGGCACTGGACATTACCGAAAATGCCGCGAAACTCCGACTATTCCGTGCTCGCAAGGCGTTCGCCCGGGTCTACGACATCGATCCCGCGTCCGTGGCCGGGGAGGATCAGTGATGCTCACGCATAGCGAAGCACAGGCGCTGATCTCCGCCAGCCTGGACCAACCGCTCGACCCCGATATCGAAGACGTGCTGGCCGAGCATCTCGCCACCTGCGACGAGTGCCGCTACTTCGCGGCCAGCAGCCAGCGCCTCGCCAGCGCGATGGCGTCGTGGCCAACCATTCCCGCAAGTCCGGCCGTCCGTCAGGGCGTCTGGGAAGCAATCGACTCGCCGCCCCCCTGGTGGCAGCGGGTCGGCGGCGCGTTCGGCGGCCAGACCGCCGCGATCGCGTCGACCGCCGCCATCGCCCTGCTCGTGATCGCGCTGGCGACGCTGACGTTCGTGCGCCTCAACGACGATGGCAGCGGCGATGATGAGGCCGCTCGCCTCGCCGCTGGCACCAGCGAGAGCATCGCCCTCGCCACGGAGACCCCGGCGCCGACCGAGACCGCCATTCCCGCGACCGAAACGCCGGCGCCGACGGAAACCCCGGCCCCGACCGAAACCACCATCCCTCCCACGGCGACCGTGGCCGCCACCGACGCGCCCGCGCCGACCGAGCCGGCCGAGACTCCGGTCGACCTCATCACCGGCGAAGCGTCCGCCACGGAGGAAACAGCTGCCGAGGAGCCGGTCGACCTGACCGCGACAGAAGCGGCGCCCTCAGCGACCTCGGGGGTGCAGGTGGCCAGTGCGCCCGAAACCGAGGTGCCAGCCACGACCACGCCGGCGCCTACGGCGACACCCGAGCCGACCAGCACGCCGGAGCCAACCGCGACCCCGTCGCCCAGCCCGGAACCGACCGAAACCCCCTCCCCCACCGCGGAACCGGCGCCGGCCGATTTCACCGTGGTGCTTCAGGACGCGAACGGCGCGCCGGTGCCCAACGCCTGCTGGGCGCTCATCCAGGACGGCGAGACGATCGTGACAGCCTGCGACACACCGGAGGTCGAGTCGGAGGAATTCGCCAGCAATGGTCGCGTCGGGTTCTTCGAGATCCCGTCCGGCACCTATACGCTGCGGATGACCAGCGCTCCCAACGGCGTGACGGCCGAAGATCGCACGGTCGAGATCGCGCCGGGCAGCAACGAGATCGAGACGGTCACGGCGACGGTTTCCACGCCGACGCCGGAACCGACCAGCACACCGGAGCCGACCAGCACGCCATCTCCGACGGTGGCGCCATCTCCAACCGAGGAACCGGCCGATCTGCAGGCGCCGGAAACCGAGATTGCATTGGCGGGCACGCCGTCCGAAACCGCGACCGAGGAGGAAACCTCGCCGCCGATCGAGCCCGTCGATGGCCAAACCGTCGTGAGCGCCGGCACCGACGAGACGACCGAGCCAGCCCCGACATCGACCTTGCCGCCGGCGACGGGGGCCGGTCCCAGCCAGACGACGATCTCCCCGGCCGAAGCCACGCGGACGGCGGGCGAGCCCGTCGCAACCGAGCCGCAGGTGATCGAGCCGACCGGCAACGACAGCACGCCGTCGCCGACCAGCGAGGCCGCGGCCGGCGACGGCACCGGCTCGACGGTACCGGCCGGAAGCAGAGGCTACGACCTCGCCGACGCGCCCATCCCGTACGAAGCGTGGGACGACGTCAACCTGCGGCTCACGTTCGAGGATGGGGCCATCGTATTCACGGCGGCGCCGGACGCAGTGTCGCTCGACGGACCCGACGTCGAGCAGCGGTCCGCGAACGGCAGCACCTATCTCGCCGTCTGCGAC
>JAEVYR010000409.1 GCA_023392645.1 Chloroflexota bacterium
GGCAGGGTGCCGTGCGACTTGGCGGCGAGCTGGCTGCGCTGGCGGACGCCGAAACGGTGCTGCTCGTCGATGATGACCATGCCGAGCGTGCTGAAGGCGACGTCGTCCTGAATCAGGGCATGCGTGCCGACCAGCACGTCGATCTCGCCTTCGGCCAGGCGCGCCAGCAGCTCACGACGGGGCTTCGCCCGGGTTGAGCCGGTCAGCAGCGCCACCTCCGGTCGATGATCCTCCGGCAACGCGGCATAGAGCGCCGTGAGGCTGCGAAAATGCTGCTCGGCAAGGATCTCGGTCGGTGCCATCACGGCCGTCTGGTAGCCGCTCGCCTTCGCGACCAGCGCCACCGCCGCGGCCACGACGGTCTTGCCGGAGCCGACATCCCCTTGCAGCAGGCGCGTCATCGCGTGCGGTCGCGTGACGTCGCCGATGATCTCGTCGAGCGCGCGTTGCTGCGCGCCGGTGAGCGTGAAGGGCAGCCCGGCAATGAACGCGTGGAGGCGGTCGCGGTCGAGCGTGAAGGCGGTGCCCGGGGTGGCGGCGTGCTCGACCCGGCGCTTGACGAGGCCGAGCTGAAGCAGGATCAGCCGCTCCAGCGTCAAGCGTCGGGCGGCGGCGGTGGCGGCATGGTGGTCGGCGGGGTAGTGGAGCTGTTCGTAGGCATCCTCGAGCGATGGCATTCGCTCCCACACGATATCGTCGATGTACGTGCGGATATCGGCGAGCCAGTCCACGAGATTCGGACGGGTAGCGTCCAGCGCCTGCCGGGTCAGCTTGCGCAGCGTGCGCTGATGAAGCCCCTTGGTGAGCGGGTAGACCGGCACGAGGTGGTCAAGCGCCACCCCCGGACCGCCGACGTGCTCCCATTCTGGCGAGGTCATCTGCAGCCGGCCGAACCCACGTTCGACCGTGCCAGCGGCATAGATTGCGCTGCCCTCGCGGATTTGCCGCGCGATGTAGGGGCTGAAAAACGTCAGCATGAGCTGGCCGGTGCCGTCGTCGAGCACCATCGTGGTGCGGCCCGGGCCGCGACGCGTGCGATGCTCGCGGATGTCGCTGATCGTGCCGCGCACCAGCACGTCGCCGGTGTAGTCGAGATGGCTGCCGATCGTGATCGGGTTGCGATAGTCGACGTACCGTCGAGGAGACAGGGAGAGCAGGTCCTCGACGGCGGTCACGCCCAGTTTTTCCAGCAACTCGGCCTGTTTCGCGCCGACGCCGTTGAGCTCGGTCACGGCCGCGTCGGGCGGCAGCGGCGCCTGGGGTGAGGGCTGGCGTGGTTTCGGTTTGCCGCCACGGCCGGCGCGCTTCTCGCCGGCGGCGATGTTCAACACCCCCATCTCGACGGTCGGTTCCAGCAGGCCGAGCCGGGGTCGGAGTGCCTTGAGCTCGGCGGCGAGCTGTTCGACCGTGGCCCGTCGCTCGTCGACATCGGCAGGGAGCTGTTCGAGCCGAGCGACGCCGCGTTCCAGCGTCGCCTCGATCTCATGGGTCGCGGCCGTGGCCGGGATCAGGTCGCGGTAGGCGGCGATCGCCTCGCGGGCGAGATGCGGTCCTGATTCCCGGGCAGCCCACAGGGTGCGGAGCGCCTGCAGCGTCCGTTCGAGCTGTGATTCGGCCGGAACCGGCCGCGTTTGGGACTGCGCCGAGCGTGACGCCACGTTGGGAGGCTCCTTGGCTGATGGTGATCGTTGCGTCCCGTACGAGCGGGGCGAGGCCCTGACCCGGAAGGCGGCCACGGTGGCCGCCCGGACGAGATGGCCGCGCTACAGAACAGGCGCGGCGGAGCGTCGCGACCGCGATCGCGCCGGGGCCGACGTGGGTGGTGATCACCGCGCCGGCGCGGGTGATGTCGACGTTCGCGTTCGGGAAACGCTCGCGGAGCTCGCCGAGCACCGCATCGGCATCCGCGCGATCGTCGACGTACAGCACCATGATATCCGAGAGGTCGCCTTGGGCTTGTGTCAGCTCTACGATCCGCCGGATCGCCTTCTTCCAGGTGCGCACGCGCTCGATCGCCGTGACCCGGCCTTCGCGCACGGAAATGATCGGCTTGATGTTGAGCGCCGAGCCGACAAGCTGGCCCACCTTGCCGATGCGACCGCCCTTGTAAACGTAATCGAGCGTTTTCAGCACGACGAAGAGGTTGGCCCGTTCCTGCGCGTCGCGCACCACCGCGGCGACGCCGTCCCGGTCGGTGCCGGCGCGGGCGGCGCGCGCGCCTTCGATCACGGACCAGCCGAGATGCATGGTCGTGGTCGCGCCGTCGATCACGGTGACGCGATCGGGCGCGACCTGCTCGGCGGCGCTCATCGCGGCGCGGTAGGTGCCGGACAGGAGGCCGCCGATGGTGACGCAAACGACATCGCGTCCGGCATCGACCTGTTCCTGGAAGGTGGCCGCGAACTCGGCCGGCGTCGGTTGCGACGTGGTCGGAAGCGCCGACGCGCCCTCCATCCGGCGGATCAGCTCCTCGGTGGTCAGGTCGATTTGGTCCCGGAGGCTTTCCTGGCCGAAGTTAATGCGAAGCGGCACGATGACGATGCCCAGGGCGCGTGTCATGTCGGGCGGAACGTCGGCGGTGGAGTCGGTGACGATGGTCACTCGCTGCTGGTCGTTACTCACTGGGGGCAACCTCGATCGCGAGCCCCAGCGTGCCGGGGCCGACATGGGTGCCCAGCACCGGGCCGACCATGGCAATGGGGACCTCCGTCTGGTGGCGGGCAAGATGCGCCACCCGGGCATACAGCGCCTCGGCATCGTCCGGCGTGGTGTTGTGAAGCACGCCAATCCGCTCGATGCCGGTCAGGTTCTCGGCGAATTCCACCAGCGCGTCGATTGCCTTGCGGCGGGTGCGAGTGCGCTCGAACGGCACCACCTGCCCCTCGTCGATGCGCAGCAGCGGCTTGAGCTTGAGCATCGAGCCGACAAGCGAGGCGGCCTTGCCGATCCGGCCGCCTCGCCTGATGTGGTCGAGCGTCTCGACGAAAAAGATCGTGTGATACCGACTGGTCTGGGTCCGAAGCGTGGCGGCGATCACCTCGGCGCGCTGGCCGGCGTCCGCGAGCCGCTGCGCGTGCATCAGTTGGAACCCGCAGCCGAGCGACGCATTGAGCGAATCGACAACCTCGACGGGGATCGTGTCCGCGACGGCGGTGGCGGCGATCTGTGCCGACTGCACGGTTCCGCTGAGGCGGGAGGAGATCAGCACGCAGACGATTTCGTCGTGTGTGCTGGCCAGCTCGCGGAACGCCTGTTCGAACACGCCGGCCGACGGCTGCGACGTGGTGGGAAACTGGTCGCTTTGGGCGAGCAGCTCCATGAAATGCGGCGTGGTCAGGTCGACCTGGTCGCGCCAGGTTTGATCGCCGAGATGCACGTTGAGCGGCACCATCGTGATGCCATGCCGCTCGCGATAGTCGGCGGGCAGGTCCGCGGTGCTGTCGGTGACGATCGCCACGCGCGTGGTATCAGCCATGAAGGTCCCTCCGGGGTCAGTCGGGCCGGAACGCCGACCGGCGGGTCATTCCGCCGAGATGATGTAGCGGTAGTGCGGCTGCCCGCCCTCATGCCTTTCGATTTCCGCGTCGGGCCACCGTTCCGCGAGTGTCTGCTCCAGGCGCTCGGCGTCGGCCGGGCCGACGTCCTTGCCCACGAAGACCGTGAGCAGCTCGGGATCGTCGACGCCAGCCTCTTCCAGCGTCCGCAGGGCGACCTCGAGGTCGTCGTCGCCCGCGATCTTGAGGTCGTCGTTGATCAGTCCGATCGCCTGGCCCTGACCGACCGTCACGCCGTTCAGCTCGACATCGCGCACGGCCCTGGTGACGGCCACGGCGATGGTGTCGGCCATCGCGTCGGTCATCTCGGCGACATTGTCGTCCAGCGAGTGGTCGGTGTTGAAGGCGGTGAGCGCGTTGAGCGCCGCCGGGATCGAGCGAGAGGGCACGATCCGTACATCTTTCGAGGTGAGCTCGGGCACCTGGCTGGCGGCCATGAGGATGTTCTTGTTGTTGGGGAGCACGATCAGCTCGGTCGCGGGCGATTCCTCGACGGCGGCGAGCAGCTCCTGCGTGCTCGGGTTCATCGTTTGTCCGCCCTCGACGATGCGGGTGACGCCGAGCGAGAGCAGCGCATTGGAGATGCCGTCGCCCGCCGCGACGGCGATGATGCCGAGGTTGCCGTGCACCCGGTCGGCCTCGTCCGCCTGCGGCGCGGCGGTCGCGGCCATACGCTGCCCGGAGAGTGCCTCGGCCTGCTTGCTCATGTTGTCGATCTTGATCTGGTCGAGCTCGCCGAGGGTGAGGGCGTAGGCGAGGACCTCGCCGGGGTCGAGCGCGTGGATGTGCACCTTCAGCATGGTGTCGGTCCCGACGATCACGGCCGATTGCCCGAACGCGGCAATGCGCTCGCGCTCACGCTCGGGGTCGATATCCTTGCCGAACACCATGAAGTTGGTGCAGTACCCGAAGGCATCCTCGCCGTGGAGCGC
>JAEVYR010000520.1 GCA_023392645.1 Chloroflexota bacterium
CCCAGCCGACGAGCAGCGCGCCGAATCCGGGAATCGACGACAACCAGCCGAAGAGATGGCTGTCGGCCAGCTCGATCCGCAGCGGCCTGGCGTCCGGCAACGGATTGATCGAGATCGGCTCTACCGCCGATTCGGGCGCCCGCCCGGCGACGATGCTGGTCCGCAGCGTGCGAGTCGCGGGTGTGATGCGAAAGAGCACGCAGGTGTCTGCGCCTGTCGCGGCGTGCGTGCGCTCGACGATGCGCTCGAGCACGGTTTGCAGGCCGGTCGTGAACCAACGCCGCGTGGCGGGCGACTGCGCCTGGTCCCCGGTGGCTGGAGCGTGCGCTTCGGCCGTGTGAGGATCGGACCATCGAGTATCGGTGTCCCGCGCGTCGTTTGGAACGAACACGCTACCGAGATCAGCGAATGGCATGCTGACCATGGACCACCTCCAGAATTGCGAACAAAAGAATGCGAATCGTCAGTGCATTCTGGCGGTTCTGCTGTCGGACCTTTTTGTACCCATCTCTCTTGTATCACGTGGCGGCATATCGCGCAATATACGTAATGGGCTAGTACCTTGGGTTCGCGCTGCATGGGTCACAGATCAGATATCAGGCCTCTCTCGATCAGCGTTCGCAACGCCTGTCGAAAATGATGTCGAAGCGGTGGTTCGATGACGCCGGTTTCGTTCCGAAAAGCGGCAGGCTCCGCGCACCTGCCGGGCTTCGTCCCTGAACCCTGCCGCTGTTTCCGGGTGTGTTGGCGTCACGCCGGGACCGGTGCCCGACTGCGGGCGGATCATTCCACCCCGGGACGACGCCCCTGCGCTCGGCGCGGGCCTCCCCGTCCTCGCTCGCGGCGCGGGGCGGTGAGCACCGCCCCCTCCAGAGCGGCGCCGCTAACCCTCATCGACTTCGGCTTCCATACCGTCATCCGGTTCGGGAATCAGTTATCGCCGATGAGCTCCCGGGTAATCGCGGGGAGATCGGTGAAGACATAGTCGGGAACGATGTCGTTGCCGGCGAGGTCGTCACGCGTGGTCACGCCGGTGAGCACCAGCGCGGTCGTCAGCCCGGCGCGGGCCGCCGCGAGGATGTCCGTGTCGAGCCGATCGCCGATCATCACCGTTTTGCTGGCGCTCACGCCGAGCTGGGCCACCGCGCTGGTCATCATCAGCGTTTCGGGTTTGCCGATGACGGTCGGCTGCTTGCCGCTCGCGGTCGCGATCGCCGCGATCATGGTGCCGGCGCCGGGCAGCACGCCATCCTCGACCGGCAGGGTGGCATCGGCGTTGGTGGCAATGAAGCGCGCGCCCTTGCGGATCGCCTTCATCGCCCGCGTCATGCGCTCGTAGGTGAACGCCTGGTCGAGCCCGACCACGACCGCGGCAACATCCGCCTCCGGATCGTCGGTGATTAGGAAGGTGGTGCCCATCTGCAGTTGCTCGGCCAGCGCCGGCGCGCCGATCGGGAGCACGATCGCTCCGTCGGGCAGCTCGCGCTTGAGGAAGTCGCGGGTAGCGGTCGCCGACGTCTGAAGGTGCGATTCGGTCACGGTGACGCCATAGCCCGCCATGCGGCGAACGTAGTCGGCCGGCGTCGCGGTGGAGTTGTTGGTCGCGAGCAAGTAGGGGATATCGCGGACCTCGAGCGCGGCGATGATTTCGTTCACGCCGGGCAGCGCCTGCTTGCCGCGATAAAGGACGCCGTCCATGTCGAAAATGAACGCCTCGGCGTCCCGAATGGCTACCGGCGCGCTGGCGCCAACGACCTGCTTCTCGCTCACCTGCTGATCCTCCCCACGAAAAAACGGTGCGGACCGAATCGACCGGCCCGCACCGTGCATTCTATCCCGGGATGGTTAGTCGGCCTGGCCGACCACCGCCCGCTCGGTCATCGCCGCGACGATCGCCTCGTTGAAGGCCGGCAGGTCCTTCGGCGTACGCGAGGTGATCAGGTTGCCGTCGACCACCAGCTCCTCGTCGACGTACGTGCCGCCGGCGTTCTTCACATCGTCGCGGATCTTGTTGACGGCGGTCAGCGTCCGGTTCTTGAGCACGTCCGCCGAGATCAGCAACTGCGCGCCGTGGCAGATCGCCGCCACCGGCTTGCCGGATTCGGTGAACTCCCGCGTGAAGGCCACCGCGCCATCGTCGATGCGCAGGTTTTCCGGGGCGCCCCCGCCCGGGATGACCAGCATGTCGAAGTCGTTGGGAGCCACGGTGCCGAAGGTCTCGGTCGCTTCGAGCGAGCCGCCCTTCTTGCCCTGAACCGCGCCCTTCTCGATACCGACGATGGTGACCTCGGCGCCGGCCTGCTCGAGTGCCTCCTTGGGATCGGTCGCCTCGATATCCTCGTAGTTCGGGGCGATCACCATCGCCACGCGCTTTCCAGAACTGCCCATGTGGTGCATCCTCCTGTGAGTGCGAATCGAGCGAACGCTCGACTCCACCGCAAGTCATGTCTCTATTTTCGCCCATCGGGACAATCGCTCCAAGGAGGTACTGATGCCTGGGTCACAGACCGCACGAAGCCTGCGCGAGATGGAAGACCGGGTGCTTGCTCAAATCGACGAGGACGCCGTGCTGGCGATCCACGCCGCGCTGGTGCGCGTGCCGTCGGTGAACCCGCCGGGCGACGTGCGCGATGCCTTCGCCGTCGTCGAGGAAGCGACGCGCCAGGCTGGCTTTGACACCCGCTCGGTCGGCGATCACGACCTGATGCCGAACCTGATCGCCACGCTCGGCAACCCCGATGGCCCGACGTTGTGTTTCAACTCCCACTACGATGTGGTGCCGATCGGCGAACGGTCCGCGTGGACCCACGAGCCGTTTGGCGCCGAACGGTCCGACGGTCGCGTGTACGGGCGTGGCGCCGGCGACGCCAAGGCCAGTGTGGCCGCCCAGGTGAGCGCCGGCATCGCGCTGGCGCGGGCCGGGGTGCCGCTCAAGGGCAACCTTGTGCTCAACGAAGTGGCCGACGAGGAAGTAGGCGGCGTTCACGGCGCCGAGTACGTGGTGAGGGAGAAGTTCTTCGTGCCGGACTGGGTGATCGTCGGCGAGCAGACGCTGAATCGCGTCGCGGTTGGCGAGAAGGGCAGCGCCGGCACGGAAGTCGTCGTCCACGGCCGCACCGCCCATGGTGCGTTGCCGTGGGAAGGCGCCAACGCGATCGAGGCGATGGCAGAGATCATCGTCGCCTTGCGCCGGGAGCTGTGGCCCAAGCTGGCGACGCGCACGAATGAGTTCTTCCACCCCTCGTCGGCCTCGGTGAACCTTATGGAGGGCGGCGTCAAGGCCAACGTCGTGCCCGATCGCGCTGCGTTCTACGTCGATCGTCGGATCGTGCCGGGTGAGGACCCGGAGGAATGCCGCGCGGAGATAGAACGCATCGCCAAGGCGTCCGTCGCCGACATGCCGGGCATCCGGGTCGAGGTCCTTCAGGGGGCCATGGGGGGACAGGCAAACGTCGTTCCGGTCGATGATCCGCTGGTGCAGGCGATGATCGGCGCCAACGGTCGCCTCGGGCTTTCGACCGAGCCGACCGGCTTCAGCATGGCCACCGACGGACGCTTCTTCGCGGCGGCGGGCTACCCGACGATCATCTATGGACCTGGCGATCCCAAAACGGCACACATCCCCGACGAGTGGGTCGGGATCGACGAGATCATGGAGGCCACGCGGGCCTACGCCATCGCCGCGGTGCGGCTCATCGGCGACCATGACGGGCTGGAAGGATAGGGAACCGTGGCGAGCGATCTTTCGGATGTTTACCAGTACATCGACGATCACGCCGACGAGTCAATCGCCGAGCTCCAGCGCCTGCTGCGGCAGCCGAGCGTGGCCGCGCAAGACCACGGCATGGTCGAGACCGCCGCGATCGTCGAGGAGATGCTTCGATCTGTCGGTTTCGAGCCGCGCCAGGTGCCGACGGCCGGCTTCCCGGTCGTCTACGCAGAAAAGCGGGGCGCCTCGGATACGACGTTGAGCTTCTACAACCACTACGACGTGCAACCGGCCGATCCGCTTGACGAGTGGGATTCGGACCCTTGGGCGGCCGAGATTCGGGACGGTCGCATCTGGGCGCGCGGTGTCGCCGACAACAAGGGCAACATCGCCGCCCGGGTCGCCGCGCTGAGGGCGTGGCAGGCGGTGCGCGGCGAGCTGCCGCTCAACGTCAAGTTCCTGATCGAGGGCGAGGAGGAGATCAGCTCGCCGAGCCTGATGGACCTCGCCCTGGCGAACAAGGATCTCTGCGCGGCCGGCGCCTGCATCTGGGAGTTCGGCGGCAAGGGCATCGACGGCCGGCCGCAAATCCACCTCGGCCTGAAGGGCATCTGCTACGTCGAGCTGCGTGCGAAGGGCGCGCGGCACGACTGGCATTCCTCCGTCGCGACCAGCGTGCCCAACCCGGCGTGGCGGCTGATCTGGGCGCTGAACGCGATCAAGGGCGCGGACGGTCACGTCCACATCCCCAGCTTCTACGACAGTGTCAAGCCGCCGACCGATGAGGAGATCGAGGCGCTGAAGCAGATTCCGGATACCGAGACGACCCGGTTGAAGGATCTCGGCATCGACGAGTTCCTCGACGGCCGCACCGGGCTGGACCTGCACCTGCAGGACTACTTCCAGCCGACCTGCACCGTCTCCGGGTTCGTCAGCGGTTACACCGCCGAGGGCGCGAAGACGGTGCTGCCGGGTCGGGCCAAAGCGAAGCTCGACATGCGGCTGGTGGCCGATCAGGACCCGTTCAAGGTCTATGAGGCGCTGCGACAGTTCCTCGACGACAACGGCTTCGAGGATATCGAGACCGAGCTGCTGGGCGGCCAGTACCCGGCGCGGACGCCGGCCGACGCGCCGATCGCGAAGGTCGTGGCGGAGACGTACGAGGAGCTCTACGGGCAGGCGCCGGTGGTCTACGCGACCTCGCAGGGATCCGGTCCGTGGTACCAGCTCTGCGCTCAGTTCGGCATTGACGCCTGCACGGCCGGCGTCGGTCACGCCAGGTCACAGGCCCATGCGCCCAACGAGAACATCTACGTCGACGATTTTGTGATGGGCATCAAGCACATCTGCGCGATCATGGACCGCTTCGCGGAAGCGTCCAGGTCGACCTGATTGCCCGACGACAGGAGTACCACGTACGGGCCGGTTTGGAAACCGGCCCATTTCAGGGAGGATGCAAGCGCCTCCGCTACGACATGGGAGATGTGCATCGATGACCGACCGCAAGGCGATCGAATCGGCGTTGGCGTATGCGCCGCGCTGGCTGGCGTTCCAGCGCGACTACATGCCGTTCGTCGGGGCGCAGATTGCCGTCCGCGTCGACGGCGACCTGATCTTCAACCATGCTGTCGGCCGTGCCGACGTCGCGAACGACATTCCACTCACGACCGAGCACCTCTTCCGGATCGCCTCTCACTCCAAGACCTTCACCGGTATCGCCTGCATGCAACTCGCCGAGCAGGGCAGGCTGCGGCTGGACGATCCGGCCTGCCGGCACGTGCCCGAGCTCGACGGCACGCCGATGGCGGAGGTGACGGTGCGCGAGCTGCTCGCGCACGGATCCGGCATGACCCGCGACGGCGCGGACAGCACCTTCTGGTCGCTCAACCGGCGCTTTCCGGATCGCGACGAGCTGCTCGAGACGGTCCGCGCTGACGGCAAGGTGCTGGAGCCCAACGAGCACTTCAAGTACAGCAACATCGGATACTCACTGCTCGGCCTGATCATCGAGGGCGCGTCGGGCAAGCCGTACCGCGAGTACGTGGCAAGAAACATCGTCGACCGGCTCGGCCTCGAACACACCGGTCCGGACCTGGACGAGGCGCGAATCGACGACTACGCGAAGGGTTACTCGAGTCGCGCGCACGGCCCGGAGCGGGCCGAGATCGAGCACATCGACACCCTTGCGGAGAGCGCGGCGACCGGGTTCTACTCGACCGCCGCGGACGTTACGGCGTACTTCCAGGCGCAGCTCGACGGCGACGATCGCCTGATCTCGGACGCCTCGAAGCGGCGCATGCGGCAGGTCCAGTGGACCATCTCGGAAGAATCTCGGTACGGTCTTGGCCTGAGCATCACGAAGGTCAACGGCCGGACCTACTACGGTCACTCCGGCGGATATCCGGGCCACATTACGAACTCGAAGCTGGATCTCGATCGCCGGCTGTCAATCTCCGTGTTCACCAACAGCAACGACGGTCCGGCCGAGAAGCTCGTCAAGGCGCTCCTGCAGCTCATCGATCTCGGGCTCGACGAGAAGCGCGAGGCGGTGACCAAGTCGCGACCGGCCGACGACCTGAAGCGATTCGAGGGTCGCTTCGCCGACCTGTGGGGATTCGTCGACATCGTCAACCTCGGCGGGCGGCTCTACATGCTCGTGCCGACGCTCGAAAACCCGGCGAGCGAGGCGGTCGAGCTGGAGATCGTCTCGGACACCGAACTCAAGCCCGTCGGCGACAAGGGCTTCGGCGGCTACGGTGAGCTGATGCGCTACACGTTCGACGATGATGGCAGCATCGACTGGGTTCGCGGCGCCAGCGGCCACAGGCTGATCCCGGCTGAGCGGTACTCGCTGCCGAAGAAGGTCACGCGCCCCGTGTAGCAATGCAGGGGAGGAGGCAAGCAGCTCCTCCCCCGCGCGATCACCCGCCTGAAGGCCGGCTACGGCTCGATCGACTGGCGGTGGTTGAAGACGTTCAGCGGGTCCCACCGCCGCTTGACGTTCTGCAGCCGCGGGTAGTTGCCCTTGTAGTACAGCTCCTGCCAGTTCTCGAGATCGGCATCGGGGTAGTTCACGTAGCAGCCGTCCACGGTGGCGTCGGGCACGGGACCGCTCTCGCCGTACATCGCGGTGTAGAACGACCGGATCCATTCGAGGTTCGCGTCGTCGTCGGCCTCATCGGTCCAGTAGGTCTGGTACTGCAACTTCATGATCGAGGAGCGTTGGGGAACCGCCGTCGCGTCCGGCGCCACCGCGTTCACCTGGCAGCCGTAGGAGTCGATCTGGAGGAGCGCCGAAGGGTTGGGGTTGCTCGGCTCGGTCAACTGCTGCCACATCGTGTCGACCTGTTCGTCCGGAAATGCCGTGAGCATGTAGGCTGATTTGTACTTGCCGCGTCGGTTCGGTCCGGAGCCGTTGAGCGTCTGTGTGGCGAAGAGCCACGGCAGCTGAAGGACATCGGTGGTCTTCGCGGCACGGTGCGTGCCGAGGGCGACTGTCGGGGCGACCGGCTCCGGGAGGCCGTCGGAAATCGCCCGGGCGAACTCGGTGAGACGCGACGGATCGGCCCCCGCATCCTGCACGGTCAACTGCACCTGGCCCGCTGCCTTCTGCGAGAGATGCAGAAGCGCGAAGAGCCCCTTGTAGGGGCTATCAACGTCGCTGTTCGCTTCGAAGAACTGGCCATAGTTGCTCACCAACCGACCGAACGTCTCCCGGTCAAGCGCGCTCCAGTCCCAGGCGTGGGTCAGGAGCTGGACGTTGCCGGGCGCCTGCGGAGGGTCACGGAAGAAGAACTTCGTGACGATGCCGAAATTGCCGCCGCCGCCGCCAAGGTGGCCCCAAAGCAAATCGCGTTCGGCGCTGTCCGGCGAGTCGCGGTTGACCGTGATGACCTCGGCATGCCCATCTTTCGTCACGTGCACCACCTCGACGCCATCGAGGTAGTCCACGGTGAGGCCGTGCAGGCGAGACAGCAGACCGTAGCCGCCTCCGGTGACATGCCCGCCGGCGCCGACCGAGTAGCAGGAACCGGCGGGCAGGGTAACGCCGTAGGCCCTGAAGAGGACGTTGTAGACGTGCCAAAGGGTGGCGCCGCCCTCGACGACATAG
>JAEVYR010000573.1 GCA_023392645.1 Chloroflexota bacterium
GTAAATGCCAGGTTCGTGGAACACGAGCTCGACGGCAATCCCGTCGCCAGGCCCGACGCCCATCGTCTGGAGGCCGACGATCTTGTTCTCTGGGTTCGCGTTGAAGAATCCGGCGTCGAAGATGCCGCCGACGATGTGGAATGTGCAGTAGACATTCGGTCCGGCGTTCACCACAAAGATGCGAACCGGCTCACCCGCGATCACCTGGATAGGCTCGTCCACGTACTGGGTGGAGTGGCCGTTGAACGTGACGTAGTCCATCGACCCGTTGCCCATCATCTTGTCGTAGTCGTGATGGTACACGCCGTTCTCGTCCGGGGTGTCCTCGAAGTAGAAGTCGCTTTGGACCAGCACGACCTCTTGCGCCTCGGTCTCCCAGCCGCCTTCCGGATCGACAATCATCGCGCCGTACTTGCCCGCGCCGATGTGCATCAGCACCGGCGCCGTGCCGCAGTGGTACATGTACGCGCCCGGGTAACGCGGCGTGAACTGCCACGAGAACCGCTCGCCCGGGTTGACCGTCTTGTAGTTGACTTCCGGGTTGCCTTCGGCAGAGTGAAAGTCGACCGAGTGAGCGGCGTTCGCCGTTTCCTGGACGTGGAAGTTGAACGTGACCTCGTCGCCTACGCGCGCGCGGAGCTTGTTGCCCGGCACCGAGCCATCGAACGTCCACGCCGCATAGGGAACATTGTCGGCGATGTAGAGCGTGCGGTCGCCGGCGAACATGTTGATCGTCTTCGGGCCTGGCTCGACCGAGGGCAGCATCGGGTCGTATCGCTGGAAGGGCAGGATTTCGGTGGTGACCGGTGCGGCCGTCCCGGTGCCCCCTTCGCTGGCGCTGGAGCCGACGTACCCATCGGTTGGGGTGGCTTCCGCCCCGCCGTGCTCGTGCCCCTGGGCATTGGCGAGCGCGGGGATGCCGAATGGGAGCGCGAGACCGGTGGTCGCCGCTCCGCGGAGCATGGCGCGTCGATCGATCGGTGAGCCGAGCTTCGGAACGTTTCTCATGCCTGCTACCTCAAGTTCGCACCATGGCGGTGCTGACCGTTTTCGTGCGCGCTGGAGTTCGCCACCGGGGATGGCGTCCGGCCGCGCCCGCATCGAATTCCGATTTTGTCAGTATGATAACAAAGCTTGGATCGTGAAGCCCATGGGCTGCGTGGGCCAGGGGTGCTTTCGTCCAAAACGGCTGAATTCGCGCGCTGTTTCGCAGCGGGATGCCCGAGAAATCGACCTGGATCGGCTCACGATGGATAAATCCGGACCGTCGCGACGGGGATTCTCCGACAACACGATTCCGTTGTAAGGAAAGTTGCGGCATCCGGCAGCCTCGTCAAGTGAGACGCCGGATTCTGTGGTCACTCGGTGGCGGCCGCCTCCTCGGCGGTGGGTTCGCGCCGCGCCGCCTTGGCCTGGGCCCGAAGCTCAGCCACGAACTCGGCCATTCGCGCGGAGAGGTTCTCGCCGACCGCATCGAAGGTGAGCATCGTCACCTTGCCCTTGCCGACGTTCTCGACGGCGAGGATGTCGCCGTTGACGCGCGGCAGCCCACCTACCGCGCCGCCCATGATGTAGATCTGGTTGGGTCGGCCCGACGGCAGCACCTTGTAGCCGCGCTCGCCGAACCACTCCTTCGCGATCGCGAAGACCTCGCGCATCGGCGCGCGACTCACCGCTTTCCTGTTGAACGCGGTGCGCGCCATCTCCGCGTTGAACCGTTCCCGATCGTTCGCCATCCTGGCTCGCCACCCGTTCTAGAACTCGTGCGTCTCGCCGGGTTGCAGCACCAGCACCCGCGACGCCGTCTCGGCCTCGACCCGCTGCCTGAACTTCTCCGCATCCTGCCGAATTGGCGGGAAGGTGTTGTAGTGGCTCGGCACGACGATTCCTGGCCGGACCAGTGTCACCGCCCGGAGCGCGTCGTCGGGTCCCATCGTGAAATGATCGCCGATCGGCAGCAGGGCGATATCAGGGTGTTCCTCACAGATGAGCTGCATGTCGAGGAAGAGCGCGGTGTCGCCAGAGGCGTAGATCGTCTTGCCACCGAAACGGATCACGAAACCCGCCGGCAGCCCCGGCGCGACAACGTTGCCGTCGGCGTCGGTGTACGACGAGGTGTGCCAGGCCGGGGTGAATTTGGCAGTGCCGCCGGCGAAGGCGATCGTCCCGCCGTGATTGCCGCCGATCGAATTTTCGACGCCCTGCGACGCCACCCAGTTGGCCAGCTCGAAGGTCGCAATCACCGTCGCGCCAGTGCGTTTCGCGATCTCGACGGTGTCGCCGACGTGGTCGTTGTGGGCGTGGGTGAGCAGGATCGTCTGCGGCGACAGCGTGGCCGGGTCGACGTCGCTCACCGGGTTGTCGCCGATGTACGGGTCGAGCAGCACGGTGTGCTGTCCGTCGTCGAACATGAAGGCCGAGTGACCGAACCAGGTCAGTTTCATTCGTGTCCCTTTCGTGGCGCATCTTCAGAAATCTTCGGCAGTCCCGCTGCAACATAGGTGCCGCGGCGGGCTTCAGGCTTCGTAAACCGTATCGCCATGCAGGATCGTCTGTCGAATCTCGATGTCGAGCAGCTCGTCGGAGGGGATCGCGGTCGGATCCCGCGACAGCACCACCAGATCCGCCAGCATTCCTGGCGCAATCTGCCCCTTGATCGACTCCTCGAACGAGCCGTAGGCGCCGCCCGCGGTATAGGCGCGCAGGGCCGACTCGATGGTGATCGCCTGTCCCGGCGCCATGTCGTCGCCGTCCATCGTTTTGCGGGTGACCGCGGCGTGGAGATTGACCATCGAATCGGGCGGGGTCACCGGCACGTCGGAGCTGATACTGAAGGGGATGCCCTCCTGCTGGAAGGCGTCGAGCGGGTAGGCGAGGGCAAGCTGGCGCTCGGTGAAGTTGCGCAGGTAGGAGTCGCCGAGGTAGTGGACGAAGGTCGGCTGCGGCGCCGCGAACGCCTTCAACGCGACGAGCGTGTCGAGAATGTCCGGAGAGCACATGCCGCAGTGCTCGACGCGCGGCCGCAGATCCTTGCCGGCGTCAGCACCCAACGCGTGGGTATACGCGTCGAGGATCATCGTGATCGCCCGGTCGCCAATGGCGTGGGCGGCGAGCTGAAAACCAGCCGCGTGCGCGGCGGCAAAGCGCTCGTTCAACTCCTGTTGATCGTAATACGTAATTCCGGAATTGCCGGGCTGGTCGGGATAGTGATCGAACATCGCCGCCGTGCGGCCGCCGCCGCTGCCGTCCTGAAAGAGCTTGGCCGGCCCGATCCGCACCCACGCGTCGCCGAATCCCGTCTGGACGCCGAGCGAGCGCAGCGTGTCGAGCATCTCGTCGATCAGGTGCATGGTGTAGGTGCGGATGCGCAGCTCACCGTCCCGCGCCAGCGAATGGTAGGCGTCGAGCTGTTCCGCTCGGGTCACCGCGGCTTCGACGACGCTGGTGATGCCCTGCCGGTTGAACGCGCGGCCGGCGTCGTCGAGGTAACGGCGCATGTCGGCGACGGTGGGGCGGGGAATAACGTGCTGGACGAGCTTCAGCGCCGTCTCGCGCAACAGCCCGGTCGCGCGGCCATGCGCGTCGCGGTCGATCTCGCCGCCTTGCGGGTCCGGCGTGGTGTCGTCGATGCCGGCGGCGCTCAGCGCGGCAGTGTTCGCGACACCGAGGTGGCCGCAGGTGCGTACCAGCAGCATCGGACGGTCGGCGGTGATGGTGTCGAGCTCGTCGCGGGTCGGGTGACGCTGGATGTCGAGCCGGGTGTCGTCGTAGCCGCGCCCCTCCAGCCAGCCGTCGCCCGGCTGCTCGCGATGGCGCGCCCGGTAGGCATCGAGAATCTCGTCGAGTCGCTGGACCGCGCGTGGCGACGCGTCGACCTGCGCCAGGCTCTCGCCGAATGAGATCGGATGGGTGTGATTGTCATTGAAGGCCGGGTGCAGGCAGGCGCCATCCAGATTCACGGTTTCGGCATCCCGCCCGGCGATGGCTTTGACGTCGTCCAGGTCGCCCGCGGCGCGAATGATGTGTCCGGTAACCAGCACCGCCTCGACGCGGGGCTGTTTCCGGTTGCTCGTCAGGATCGGGCCGCCGGTGTAGATCGTCGATTTCAAGGTGCTGCTCCTGAGTGAGCCGGAACCGGGTCGGCAATGGTGCCGGCGGCTGAGTCTTGTCTCCCAATCAACGACTGCGGTCTCGACCAGAGCGCCCGCAGGGTGCGGAGCGAAGACATTTCCTTCGCTCGGTGCGTGATGTCAGCCGCGCAAGCGCTTGCTCGACGTCGTCCGCCGCGCGGGTTGCGCTCGCAGTGACAATTTCGGGGTATGCGCTGCTCTCTACTGCGCTCCTGCGCGATCCCAGACGATTTCGCCGTCGGCGATCGTGTAATCCGCCTTCGCTTCGGTGATCCTGTCTGGATCCATGGCGCGGAGATCCTGGTCGAAGATCGTGACGTCACCGACCATGCCCGGCGCGAGCCGCCCGCGAGTCTTCTCGGCGAACGAGGCGTAGGCCGCGTTGACGGTGTAGGCGCGGATCGCCTCCTCAACGGAGACGCGCTCCTCTTGCCAGGCGTCCTCGCCGAGGCGGTCCTTGCGGGTGACCATCGTCTGGATGCCGATGAGCGGATCGACCGGAACCACCGGTGCGTCACTGCTGGCCGCGGCGATGATGCCGTGCTCGGCGTACGTCTTCATCGCGTAGGCGTAGCGGAACCGATCCTTGCCGAGGTTCTGCTCGTAGACCGGGCGGGTGTAGTGCAGGAAGCTGGTGCCCGGAATCGGCACGACACCGAGCTGCTTGATGCGCCGGATCGTGTCGAGGTCGACGATCGAGCAGTGCTCGATGCGGTGCCGCGTGTCCCCGCGCGGAGTGGCCCGCTGCGCTTCCTCGTAGGCGTCGAGGACGAGGTCGATCGCGGCGTCGCCGATGGCGTGGATGCCGAGCTGGAAGCCGGCGTCGTGCGCCCGGCGGACCTTGGCCTTCAGGTCGTCCGGCTCCAGCATCCACAGCCCGACGTTGTCGCTCTCGCCCTCGTAGGGGCGGCGCATGCGGGCGGTGCGGCCGCCGATCGAGCCGTCGCTGAAGAGCTTGGCGTTGCCGATGCGGAGCCAGTCGTCGCCGAAGCCGGTGGTGATGCCGAGCGCGATCAGGTCATCCAGCGTGTCGTCGATGATCATCATCAGGTAGCTTCGCACGGGCAGCTCGCCCGAGCGCCAGACCCGCTGGTAGGCGCGCATCTGGTCGGCGGTGCGGATGCCCGCTTCGGCCACGGCGATCACGCCGTGCTTCACGAACTCGCGCCCGCCAGCAACGATCGCGGCGGCGATGTCGGCCTCGGTCGCGTCGGGCATGGTCTCCTGCACGAGCCGGGTCGCATGCTCGCGCAGCACGCCGGTGGGCTCGCCGTGCTCGTCACGGT
>JAEVYR010000643.1 GCA_023392645.1 Chloroflexota bacterium
GGTTTGCGCGACACCCGACCCGACGAACCGGCGGCCAGTCGGATTCGGTCTGCGTCTCCTACGCCTGGCTATCGACCTCCGCGACGATGGCCTTGATGTAGGCGAGGTTGTTCACCAGGTTTTCCTCGACGGAGCGCTGGGTGCTGAAGTCCTCGAAGGTGATCCAGCCGTCGTATCCGACCTGTCTCAACGATCGTACCACCGTCCTCACGTCGGCGATTCCCTCCGGTATCGGGCAGAACGACGACTCCCACGTCACCGTGCCATCGTGCAGCGTTTCGCCCGGCGTCCACCGGGCGTTTTTCATATGAACGTGAGCGAGATAGGGACCGAGGATCTCGAATGCGGCACGCGGATGCTCCCACCCCTCGATGACCATGTTGCCGGCGTCGTGAATGGCCCCGACATGCTCCGGGTCGAGCCCGTCGAGAAAGGCGCGCGCGGCGCTCGCCGAGGCGATGATCGTGCGATGGTGCAGCTCCACCAGCACCTTGACCCCGTGATGCCTGGCCATTTCCGCGATCTCGGCGTATTGCCGGATCGAGGTGTCCCATAGCGTGGCGTACGATTCCGAGCCGTCGTAATGGGGCACCTGGATGCGAAGCGCGGGGGCGCCGAGCGCGGCGCAGCCCGCTATCGCGGCTTCGGCCTGCTCCGTATCATGGCATTTGACGTAGGTGGCGATGGCGGGCATGTCGAGACCGGCCGCCACCGTCATCTCCCCCCATTTCGGCGCGTCCCCGACGAATCCGGTCAGGGGCAGCGTCGCCTTGTTGCCGCTCCAGAAGGAGGGCGGCTCGATAGAGGTGTCGTCGTCCATGACGCGCCACTCGATCCCGTCGTAGCCGACCTCCTTGATCTTGCGGGCGGCCTCATCGGGCGCGTAGGCGGGAGTGGAGACGGTGAAGACGGCATACTTCATGATCGAGCCTTCCTTCTATCTATTGTGCGCATTGGCGGCATCGCGTCTCGCAGGGCCCGACGCTCAGGCGCGGGGGATTGCCACGCGCCGGCCGGATGTCGCCGACTCGTAGATGGCGAGGATGATGTCAACCGCCTTGCGCGCCTCCGACGGCGGCACCGGTGGAGTCTCACCTTCACGCAGCGCTTCAAGGATCAGCTTCAACTGACGCCGGTGCGAGGCGCCGAACGGTTCGTCGGGTTCCCAGCCTTCGACGAACAGCCGGTCGGATGGAGTGAGCAGCTCGTCGGTCAGGTCGGAATCGCCCTCCCAGGTCACGAGCACGCCCTTCTCGATCACCACGCGGCCGCCGGTACCGACGACCTCGACGCGTACCGGCCAGTCTTGACTGGCGCTGGTTGTGCCCTGGATCGTGCCCAGCGCGCCCGAGGTGAACACGACGCTGGCGGCGGCGGTGTCCTCGGTCTCAATATCGTGCGAGAGCGTGGCGATGTTGGCCGAGACCGAATCGATGCCGCCCATGATCCACTGGACCAGGTCGATGGTGTGGACGCTCTGGTTCATCAGGGAGCCGCCGCCATCTAGCTGCCACGTTCCGCGCCAGCCGCCGTTCGCTTTGTAATACTCGTCGGTGCGCTTCCAGTGAACGGTGGCGTTACCGAGGATTGGCTTGCCGATCATGCCGGCCTCGACCGCGCGCTTCGCCTTGACGATGTCGCGCGACAGCCGGTTCTGGAAGATGACGGCCATCTCGACGTTGTTCTCCTCGACGGCCGAGATCATGCGCTGGAGGCCGTCGGGCGAGATCGCCATCGGCTTTTCGGAGATGATGTGCTTGCCAGCCTTCGCCGCCGCGATGGCCTGGTCCGGGTGCATGCCGGATGGCGTCGCGATGACGACCACCTGCACCGCCGAGTCGGCCAGGAGCTCCTCGATGGAGGCGTACCGGGTCGCGTCGGCGGTGGAGGCGAGCTCCTGACCGGCCGCTTCCCGCGGATCGGCGACGGCCACGACCTTGGCCAGGTCGGCGAGTCCGCCGAGCGCCTGTGCGTGGACATTGCCGATCACCCCGGCTCCGACGATGCCAATTCCCAATCGATCTGCCATGACTCGTTCCTCCCAACATGGCCGATCTCCGTTATCATCGGCCCGAATTGCGTATGGGGGAACGATGCCACCAATGTCGAGATCACCGCAACCGCCGAGCGGGAACGGGCTGCCGATCAAGAAGTCCGTATCGCTGGCCTGGCGTGGCCGCCGGCTCGACTTCGATGTCGCACGGGCGCTCTTCAGCAGCCACCAGGTCGATCGGGGCAGCCGGTTGCTGCTTGACAGTCTCGATCCCGCCGCGTTCCGGCATGCGGGAGCGGCGGTCGATTTCGGTTGCGGCTACGGCGTGCTCGGGATTGCCTGGCAGGCGGAGCGGCCCGGTTGGACGATGGACTACGTCGATCGGGATGCGCTCGCGGTGGCGTTCTCGCGCCACAACGCGGCGCGGCTGCTGGGCGACAGGTTCGCGCGGTCGCGGTTCCAATGCGACATCACGATCGCCGCGCCGAAGCATGGGTACGATCTCGCGCTTTGGAACGTGCCGGGCAAGGCAGGGCGGCCGGTGATCGCCGCGCTGCGCGATGTCATGCTCGATGCGCTCGCGCCGGGCGGTCTGCTGGCGGCGGTGGTGGTGCATCCACTCGCGGACCTCTTCAACGAGGACGCGGTGGATCGCGCCGAGGTCGAAACAACGCTCGTCGAGCGCGGCAAGGAGCATTCGGTCGTGCACCTGCGACGGACGGGCGGCGACGTGATCCGGCGCGATCCGTTCGCGGCAGGCGTCTTCGATCGACCGGCGGAGGCGTTCGAGGCGTCCGGGCTGGAGTGGATGCTGACGCCGGTGCTCGGTCTGCCGGAGTACGACTCGCTCGGCCATGCGACCGCGCTGGCGATCCGGGCGATGGCCGACCTCGAACGCGAGGTTGCCCGGTGGTTGGTGATCGAGCCCGGTGTCGGGCACCTGGCCGTCGCGCCGTTCCTGCGTTGGCCAGGCGCACGGGGCGTGCTCGCCGGGCGGGACGCGCTGGCGCTGTGGTCGAG
>JAEVYR010000650.1 GCA_023392645.1 Chloroflexota bacterium
ATGTTGACCTGCCGCCCGTAGGCGATCATGGTGACGTCGGTTCCTTCGCGCGCCACCCGGGCCTTGCCGAAGGGGACGGTGAACTGGCCCTCCGGCACCTCGCCCTTGGTGCCGTAGAGGGCGCCGGCTTCGAGGAAGATCACCGGGTCCGGGTCGCGGATCGCCTCGAGCATCATGCCCTTGACGTCTTCCGGGGTCGCCGGGGAGACGACCTTGAGCCCGGGGAAGTGTCCGTAGAAGCCTTCGAGACTGTGCGTGTGTTGGGCGGAGAGCTGGACGCCGCCGCCGTTCGGGCCGCGAATCACCAGCGGCACGGTGGCCTGGCCACCCGAGAAGTAGCGGATCTTGGCGGCGTTCTGGATGATCTGATCGGCGGCCTGGAACGAGAAGTTCCAGGTCATCATCTCGACGATCGGCCGCATGCCGGCCATCGCCATGCCGATCGCGGCGCCGGTGAAGCCGTTCTCGGAAATGGGGGTGTCGATCACCCGGTGGGGACCGAACTGATCGATCAGCCCATTGGTGACGAGGTGGGTGCCGCCGTAGACGCCGATGTCCTCGCCCAGGAGTACGACCGATTCGTCGCGCTCCATCTCCTCAGCCATCGCCGCCCGCAGGGCGTCGCGATAGGTCTTGACTGGCATTCGCCTATCCCTTTCTCAGCAGGCCGTTCCCGCGAGCGGCTATCCCGCGTCGGCGACGTGCACGTCGGACGCATAGACATCGGTGGTCAGCTCGGCGAGATCCGGGTCCGGGCTCTCCTCGGCGAATTTCACCGCGTCCGCGACGACGGCCTTCATCTCGTCGCGAATCTTCTGGAGCTGTTCCTCATCGACGCCCGCGTCCTCGAGCCGCTTTTCGAGCAGCCCGATCGGGTCGCGCTCGCGCCACTTCCTGACCTCTTCCTTGGTGCGGTATTTCTCGAGGAAGTCGGCCGCGCCGTGGGGAACGATGCGGTAGGTGAGCGCCTCGACCGCGTAGGGCTTGCCGGTTTCGCGGACGCGCTCGATCGCGCTTCGCGCGGTCTCGATCACGGCGACGACATCCATGCCGTCGACCTTCTCGTGCTCGATGCCGTATGCGTCGAACTTGGTGCCGAGATCGGTGTTGGCGGTGGCGCGCTCGACGCTGGTGCCCATGCCGTACTGGTTGTTTTCGAGGATGAACAGGCAGGGGTTCATGCCGTCCTTGCCCCAGAGCCCGGCGAGGTTGGCGGCCTCGTGGAAGGCGCCGTTGTTGATCGCGCCGTCGCCGAGGTAAAGCTGGACGATGCTGCCGTTCTTCTCGTAGGCGGCGGCGTAGGCCATGCCGACGCCGAGGGGAATGTGCCCGCCGACGATGCCGTACCCGCCGTAGAAGTCGTTCTTGACGTCGAAGAGGTGCATCGACCCGCCCTTGCCCTTGACCAGGCCGGTGCCCTTGCCGTAGAGCTCGGCCATGATCTCGCGCGGCGTGGCGCCGAGCAGGAGGGCGTGGGCGTGGTCGCGGTAGGCGGTGATGATGCGATCACCCTTCTGGTGATCGTTCAAGAACCCGGTGGCGACGGCCTCCTGCCCGATGTAGAGGTGGAGGTAGCCGCCGATCTTGCCCTGCCGGAAGCCACGCTGGCAGGCGTCTTCGAAGAGGCGGATTTCCACCATCTTGCGATAGAGCTCGAGCATTTGCTCGGTGCTGAGCGTGGCCTTGCTCTCCTTCTTGCGGGAGGAGTTGGAAGCTCCGTCGCCTCCGCTCCGCCTGGTCGTACGTCTCGTGGTTGCCATGGTGCGGCCTCTCGGGGTGGTGATCGACGAGCCGCCCGGCGGGCGCCACGTCGCGCGTGGGACAGGATCGGTGGCTGCTCGCGTGGCGAGCCGGGTGCGGTGTCGCCCGCATGTGACCGGAACGGCGGCGCCATACCTGGCCCCCGACCTGTGCATCACAATTGCGGGCAATTGTACCGCAGGTATCCGGCCATCGCGCCGCCATTCCGCCGCATCCACACGCGAGCCGGCCCCGGCGGGAACGGTTCCGCGGAGCCGGCTCGCATCTGCGCTGGCGGGGCGATGACGTCCTACTGGCCGGGTGCGATCTCGCCGGCGGCTTCGCCCGCGCTCACCGCGGCCGGGGCTAGCGAGAGTCGGGTGCCGCCGCCGAGCTGGTAGCCGGCGGTCGGACGCTTCGGGGTGCCCAGGGCGGGGTACGCGTTGCGCCGCTCTTCGTAGCTGGTCGGACCGAGCTCGAAGCGGGCGGGGTCGTCGTCGTTGCCGTCTTTCGGGGCATAGAGGCGGGCGATGCGCTGCGCGGTACCGAACTCGGTGGTGGGTGGACGCGGGTCGATCGCGGGCGGCACCGGCAGCACGCCCTCGCCGGGGACCTCCGAACGATCGGGCACCTGCCCCGGGATCTGGGGCGAGGCGACGGCGCCGGGCGCCTCGGGAACGGGCCGGCGACCCGACTCGATCGGATCCCCCGGCCTGGTGGATTTCCTCAGTACGAATGCCACGGTTTGCGACTCCTCCTGCGCGGTGTTGCTGCCACCCTGTCACTGCCTCCAGTCTACCAGTCCGTTCGGAACACGGGGGCGATGCGCTCGGGACAACTCGGGCGGCGATGCGAGGGCCGGTCGCGGCCTTCGACGGACCCGTGGAGCTACAGCCCGGATGCGTTCGACGCAACGGGCAGCGGGCGCATGACGATGAGTCGAAAGATGGAAAAGAGCCGGCGATCGTCGCGCTCGATCGGGAACCCCATCTCCCGCACGAGTTGATCGGTCGGGCGATCGAGATGGCAGCCCATACGGCGGATTTGCGCCGGAGTGAGCTTCGCCTGCAACCAGGCCAACACCGGGTTGGGCGCGCGGACGTGCTCCAGCAGGGCGATGCGCCCATCCGGCCGGCAGACGCGGGACATCTCCCGCAGAGTCCGCTCGGGGTCAGGCACGGTACACAGCATCAGGCTGGTGGTGACGGTATCGAAACTGGCGTCGGGGAAGGGGAGGGCGGTGGCGTCGAGCTGGCGGAACTCGATCGGCCGGCCGGCGGCCACCGCCGAGCGCGCTCGCGCCTTGTCGAGCATTCCGTCGGAGAGGTCGGTGGCGATGAACGATGTGATCCGGTCCCAGTCGACGAGGTCGAGCGTCGCGCCGGTGCCGGAGCCGAGCTCGAGCACGTCGCCGCGAAGCTGGCGGGCCAGCTCCCGGCGCAGGCGCGGCCCCATCAGCAATCGCTCGCCCGCGGCCTCGCGCCGGTCCCAGTCGGTCGCGAGGCGGTCGAAAATGTCGCGGACGCGGTCGGTTTCGGTGGGCATGGGGTGACCTCGTGGTGACGGTGTCGCTGCGGAGCGGTCGATTGCCAGTATAGTGCTGCCACGTGGCCATGCGCTGCCGCGGCGGAAGGTGGTCAGTACCGTCTTTCAATTGAACGAGCAGATCATCGACCTGCTCGACATGGCCGTGCCGACGATGGATATGATGCACAGTCTCCAGCACAGCAGCGACTGGTTCTGGCACGACAACGGCGATGCGTACACCCGTGACGTGCGTGACGACGCGCACCACCTGTCGAGCCGGCTGTTCGAAATGGTCAACGCGCTCATCAGGCTCCATTGCGCGGATGTCGAGAAGCAGTTGACGATGGTGGCGACGATCTTCCTGCTGCTGACGTTGTTTTCATCCCGCTTTGGCCAAAATCTCGCGTTCATGGCCGAGCATCGCAAGGGGAGTGCGGAGTTTCCTCGCCGCCCTGTGGACGGACCGGGCGTTCCGCTGACGTGATGTTACGACTTTGAAGTAAAGGAATGAGCGATGGCGAGCGCGCGCCAACGTGACCGGTTGCCCACGATCCGGGAGCTGAACACCACGGAGGATGCCGCCGCGCGGCGCGCGAAGGCGGTCGCCCTGGTCGAGCGGTCGCGCGATCTCGAGGTGCTGCGGGCCGCGCTGGCCGCGCTCGCCGCCGACCCGGACCCCGCGCTGCGGCCGCTGCTGCACGAGAAGTACGCGTGGTGCGAGATGTCGTCCGTCGCGCGCGATTCCAGCGGCTTCATTCGCGCCGGCATCGTGCGGGCGCTCCAGCCGATCGTGCAACCGGCCGACGCGCCGCTGCTGCGGCGGGCGCTGACCACCTATCAGATGCAGGGCATGTACGAATTGTGCGCCGAGCTGCGGACGGCGGCGCTGCTGGCGATGGGCGATCTCGACGCGGATCTGGCGGCGCTCTTCGCGGCGCGGTTCCTGGCCGATCCGCTCACGTCGTTTTCAGGCGAACCGGCGCTGACGGCGATCCGTCTGCTGGCGGCGCAGGGGCGGCTGGAGCCGGTCTTCGCGCTGGCTTCGTGGGCGGAAGGGAACGGCCAGCTTGCGGCGGAGGCGCTGCGCAACCTGGTCGAGCTCGACGCCGACCTGGTCGACCTGCTCGTCGATCGGCACCTGGCGAGCGAGGATCAGCAGGTGATGGTCGGGCTGTTCGACCTGCTGCTGGGTCACCGCGAACGCGCGCGCTGGCACGACACGCTCCTGCGGTACCTGGTCACGTCGAACGATCTCGATGTCTATGGAATCGTCGTAACGTCGATTGTCGCCAGTCGCGACGAGCACCTGATCCGGTCGTTGCGGGCGCTCGCCGAGGACGAACGGGACCGCGTGAAGCGCCAGGTGCTCGGTCACGCGCTCGAGCTGGCATAAGGGGACGCGCGATGGATGTGAAGGACCTGCGGGACAGCGAGTCGACGGACGAGTCGCCGATCGCGTTTCCGACGGAGGTGTCCGAGGCCGAGCAGCGCTCGATCAGGCGCGCGCTGGAGCGAAAGCTCGGGGCGTTCCGGTCAGTCAATGCGATCGCGGAGGAGCGGCTCACCACGGGTCAGCGGCTGGCCGATGCCGTCACCAACACGATGGGCTCGTGGCGCTTCATTGTCATTCAGAGCGCGATCCTGTTCGTTTGGGTGGTGCTGAACGTGATCGGCTGGGCGCGACACTGGGACCCGTACCCATTCATCCTGCTCAACCTGGCGCTATCGTTCCAGGCCGCCTACGCCGCTCCAATCATCATGATGAGCCAGAACCGGCAGGCGGCGAAGGATCGGTTGAATGTCGAGCACGATTTCCAGATCGACATGCGCGCCGAGCTCGAGGTCGCGGAGATCCAGCAGCGGCTCGATGATCTCGCCGGGCGGCAGTGGGACGCGCTCGTCGCCTTGCAGCACCAGCAGCTCGAATTGCTGGGGCGCATCGAAGCGCTCACGCGGGAAGTCCACCGGGCGACGGCAGACCGTGCCGATGCGAGCACATCGCGAGATGACGCAGGATCGCGATCGTAACTCCGGCACCCGCGTTGCCCGGAAGCGATCAGCCGATTGGCGTGGTGAGTGCGTCCTGCCGCACCTTGTACCGGAGACTCCGAGCGTGTACCGTGCAGGCGCAACGTGCCGGGCGATCTTGCCCGGCTGGTCTCCGGAAAGGACCATCCGCATACATGGCACGCAATGACCCGCCGGCGCCCGTCCGATTCGCGCTGATCGGCGCCGGCGGCATGGGTGGAACCCACGCCGCGAACCTGATCGCATCGCCCGACACCGAGCTGGCGTGGGTGGTCGATCTCGATCAGGAGCGCGCTGCATCCTGGGCCGGTCGTTCGGGCGGCAGGGCGACCGCCGAGATGGACGAGGCGCTGGCCGATCCAACCGTCGACGCGGTGCTGATCGCCCTGCCGACCTCGCTGCACCGGATGGCGACCGAGCGTGCCGCCGCCGCCGTCAAGCATGTCTTTTGCGAGAAGCCGATCGCCCGCACCGTCGCCGACGCCCAGGCGATGACCGCCGCCTGCGAGGCGGCCGAGGTGATCTTCCAGGTCGGCCACGTCGTGCGCTTCTATCCCGAGTACGCGCGGATCAAGCAGATCCTCGATGCCGGCACGCTGGGACAGATCGCGATGGTGCGCACCCAGCGGCGCAGCGCGCCGGTGATGGAGCGCAGCCCGTGGTTCGCCGATCTGGAGAAGAACGGCGGGCTCATCATCGACCTGATGATCCACGACATCGACACCCTGCGCTGGTACTTTGGCGAGCCGGACCGGGTCTATGCGCACGGGCTCAGCTACACCGAGTGGCAGCAGACGCGCGACATCGCGATGGCGTCGCTGCGGTTCCGCAACGGCACGATCGCGCACCTCGACGCGAGCTGGGCGCACGGCGGCTTCTACACGGCGATCGAGGTGGTGGGGTCAACGGGCCTGCTGTCGCACGACAGCCGCAAGAACGCGACGCTCACCTTCGAGAGCAGCGAGAACGCGGCGATGAGCAACGCGTCGCCGCAGCTCACCTTCGCCCGGCCCTCGACCGCCAACCCGCCGATGCGCGAGCTGATGCACTTCGTCAATGCGATTCGCACCGGCGCGTCGGTGCTGACGGACGGCGTCGAAGCGACCCGCACGCTTGCGGTGGCGCAGGCGGTGCTCGACTCGATGCGCGAGGAGCGGCCGATCGCCTTCGCCGCGGACCCGACCGACGCCGTCGTCGCCTGACCCGATCCCGCCGCGCCGTATGGCTGGCGGCCCCCGATCGGCGGTCGACACGAGGCCGGCGCGACGAGTCGTTCCAGACGGCGTTCACCCGCAATTGCCACCACGCCAATGTTGAGGAGCGCTTTTCGATATGACCGACACGAAACAGACCAGCCCGGTGCGCGTGGCGCTGCTAAGCTTCGCCCATGTCCACGCTGGCGGCTATGCCGAGCTCCTGACTCAAATGCCCGACGCCGAGCTCGTCGCGATCGCCGATGACGCCGAGGCACGCGGACAGGCTGCCGCCGAGCGCTTCGGCGTCGAATTCGTGCCCGACTGGCGCGAGGCGGTCGCCCGCGACGACGTCGTCGCGGTCGTGATCTGCTCCGAGAACGTCCATCACGCCGAGATGACGATCGCCGCCGCTAGGGCGGGCAAGCACGTGCTCTGCGAGAAGCCGCTGGCGACCACGATGGAGGACGCCGAGGCGATGATCGCCGCCTGCGCGAAGGCCGGCGTCAAGCTGCAGACGGCCTTCCCGGTGAGGTTCAGCGCGCCGGCGGTCGCCTTCCGCGACGCGATCCGCGCCGGGCGGGTGGGCACGCCGCTGGCCGTGATCGCCCGCAACCCCGGCCGGTGCCCGATGGGCTGGTTCGTCGATCCCGACCTCGCCGGTGGCGGCGCGGTGATGGATCACACGGTGCACGTGATCGACGTGCTGCGGCACATCTTCGACGCCGAGGTGACCGAGGTCTACGCGGAAGCCGACACGCGTATTTACGATATCCCCGTGGACGACACCGGGCTGGTGATGTTCCGGATGAGCAACGGCCTGCGCGGCTCGCTCGACACGAGCTGGTCGCGGCCGGTGAACTGGCCGATCTGGGGCGGGGTCGAGATCGAGGTGATCGGCGAGAAGGGAGCGCTCAAGCTCGACGCCTTCAACGACACGCTGGAGGTCGCCGAGATCGACGGGCCGTCCTACACCTGGCAGGCGGTCGAGCACAGCGGCGACCCGGAGATGGTGGCGGCGTTCATCGACGCGGTCCAGCGCGACGTGCCGGTGCCGGTGACCGGCGAGGACGGCATGCGGGCGATGCAGGTCGCCCTCGCGGCCTACGAGTCGGTCCGTTCCCACGCGCCAGTGG
>JAEVYR010000002.1 GCA_023392645.1 Chloroflexota bacterium
GTCGTGATCTGGGCCGCGTGGTACATGCTCTTCCTCTACCAGCGCATCGCCTTCGGCCGCGCCTGGGGTGAGCTGGCCGATCCCGGAGATACCGAGCTGACGCGAGACGAGATCGCCCAGCTCGACCGGACCGGCTTCCACGGCCATCTCGGCACGGCCGCACCGCCACCTGCGGTGTCCGGCGGCGATCACGAGGCGCCCGAGCACGGTCACGGCGTCGAGGAGATGCATCTCGAACGCGACGAGCCGCCGGTGGAGACGGATCCGGCCGCGGTCGGCCCGGTCCATGCGGATCAGCACGATTCCCGCTCGTGGCGCGATGTCACGCTCGCCGAACACCTCGCGCTGGCGCCACTGGCGATCCTGACGATCGTGTTCGGTATCTACCCGAAGCCCGTGTTCGACATCGCCGAGCCGAGTTTCCAGGCGATCCTCGACGGCGCCACGCGCGTCCTCGGCAGCTAGTCATCGGTCCGAACCAGGGAATGTGGAGCCGTCACCATGTCGCTTGATCTCACCTCTCCGGAATGGAGTTTGTTCGTCCCGCAGCTCATCATCTTCATCACGGCGACGGTGCTGCTGCTCGGTGACGCGTTCATTCCCAAAGCGAGCCAATATACCGCCCTCACGGCGATCTCGCTGATCGGCTACGCGGCCGCCGCGGTCGCGCTGATCTGGCAGCGCGGACAGGACAAGGCGACCTTCGACGGCCTGTTCAGCTCGGACGGCCTCACGGTCTTCCTGACGCTGACGATCCTCATCGCGGCGATCCTGACCGTGGTCACCTCGGCCAGCTATGTCGAGCGCCTCGAAGGGCGCATGCCGCTGGGCGAGTACTACGTGCTGGTCGCCTTCGCCACGCTGGGCGCGACACTGGTCGCGGCCGCCGGCGACATGGTGATCCTCTTCATCGGCATCGAGCTGACCTCGCTCGCGACCTACGTGCTGGCCGCCTTCGCCGTCCGCCGCTCCACCTCGCTCGAAGGCGCGATGAAGTACTTCCTCCTCGGCTCGTTCGCCAGCGGCATCCTCCTGTGGGGCATGGCGTGGATCTACGGCGCCACCGCCTCGACCAACCTCGCGGTGATCGGCGAGCAGCTCTCCGACATGATCGCCGGACAGGACGACCTCGAAGCCTCGCTGCTCTTCGGCATGCTGCTGATCGTCGTCGGCGTGGGCTTCAAGATGGCCGCCGTGCCCTTCCACTTCTGGACGCCGGACGCCTACGACGGCGCGCCGACCCCGGTGACGGGCTACATGTCGGCGATCCCCAAGATCGCGGCCTTCGCGGCGGCGATTCGCCTGCTCGTGCAGGGGCTGGCGCCGATGCGTGACGACTGGGATGTCGTGATCGCCGTGCTGGCGCTGATCACGATGGTGTTCGGCAACGTCGTCGCCGTCGTCCAGCGCGACGTCAAGCGCATGCTGGCCTACTCCTCGATCGCCCACACCGGCTACATCCTTGCCGGCCTGGCCGCGTACGAAAATGTCGGCGGCACCACCTTCAGCGGCAGCGCGATCGACGACGGCGTCAGCAGCGTCCTCTACTACCTGCTCGCCTACACCGTGATGAACATCGGCGCGTTCGCCGTGATCGCCTGGGTCCAGCACCGCGGCCCCGGCCTGACGCTCGACGATATGTCCGGCCTGGCCCGAAACAACGTGCTCGCGGCCACCGCGATGGCGGTGTTCATGGTCGCCTTGATGGGCCTGCCGCCGACGATCGGCTTCTACGCGAAGTACTACGTCATCGTGGCGCTGATCCGCGACGACCTGCTCTGGCTGGCGATCGCGATCGTGCTGATGTCGGCCGTGAGCGCGTTCTTCTACCTGCGCGTGGTCGCGGTGATGTTCTTCAACGACCCGGTGCAGGACGAAGAGGCGTTCACCGCTCCGTCGACCCCGATGCTCAACATCAGCATCGGTGTGATGGCGGTCGCGGCGATCGTGCTCGGTATCTGGTCGTCCGACATCGTCAACCTGGCCGGCGAGTGGTCGTCGGCGCTGGACGTGGTGGCGCAGGTTACCCCGTAACGCACCAGGCGACGTTCGCACGCGGTCCGAGGCCCACCAGCCCCGGGCCGCGTTTTCATTTCCGGAGCATTTCGTGACCGAGCGACTGGCCCAGGACCCCGACGAGTTGTTCGACGTGATCGACATGACCGGTGCACCGACCGGCGTGGTCAAGCGCCGGGCCGACGTCCACCGCGACGGTGACTGGCACCGCGCCATCCACGTCTGGATTTACGGAAAGGATGCCGACGGCGCGTTCCTGCTGCTGCAACGCCGAGGGCTGGCGAAAGACACCCACCCGGGGATGCTCGACACGACCGTTGGCGGCCACCTTGCCGCGGGAGAGACGCCGGAGGACGCCTTGCGCGAGATCGAGGAGGAACTGGGCGTCGCCGTCGATCTCGCCGCTCTCCGCCACGTCGGCACGCGCGTGATCGCAGGCGAAGCGCCGCCGTACACCTTCGACCGGGAGCTGGAGGAGGTCTACCTGCTCCGAGACGATCGTCCCCTGACCGCCTACCGACCGAACCCGGTCGAGGTCGATGGGGTGGTTCGCGTGGGACTTCCGGCCTGGGTCGCGTTCCTGTTCGGGGAGACGGCGTCCGTTCCAGGTCAGGCGATGCTGGCGAGCACGCGGGTCATCGAACCGATCGACATCGCGTCCGACCAGTTGATCGCTCTCCCCGACCGGTACTACGAGCGGGTCGCCGTCGCCTGCCAGCGGGTTCTCGCCGGCGAGCGCTACGTGGTGGTGTGAACGACCGGCCGTGATATGGGGCATCCTCGACCGAACCGTACAGGCGAACACCGGGAACGTCCGACTGGCGACGGAACATTCAATCGTTTGAGGCAACCATCACGGCACGACACCGGTTGGCGCGATCGGGCCAATCGCGGTCGACGTCCAGGCATTGGGTAGCGCCAGGCGAACTGCCGACCACGGGTCCGAAAGCTGTAGCTGTCGTCGTCCTCGGTCACCCCGGGCAGCGCCATCGCCAGCCGCCGGACATCGTGCTTGTCGCGCATCGCCTATCCCCTGCCCGTCACCGGCGACACGATCGCCAGCACCTCATCGGCCGCGTAGACGCGGTTTCTTTGCTGCCCGGTGACCTCGCGCAGGACGCCGTCTACAAGCAACTGGTCGATTGCGCGCTGAACAGCTCGGTGCGTAAAACCGAGCCGTTCGACGACCTGCCGCGCCGAGAAGATCGGCCGTCCGATCATCACGTCGATCATCTGCAAGAGTGTTATCGAGCGAGCCGACTGGTAGGCGGTTCGCCACTGCTCCCTGAGTTCGATGAGCTGCTCGAATCGACGTCGGTCCCGTCGAGCCTGCTCACCCACCGCATCGAGGAAGAACGTGACCCAGCCGTCCAAATCCCCTTCGGTACTCACGGCTCGCAGTCCATCGATGTATCCCTGCCGTCGCTCTTCAAGCAGCTCGCTGATGGTCAGATGCGGGCCCGCCAGCAGTCCCCACTTGATCAGGAGCAGGACCACCAGCAGCCGCCCCGAGCGACCATTCCCATCAAGAAGCGGGTGGATGGCCTCATACTGATAGTGCACCAGCGCAATTCGCACCAATGGCGGCATCTCGGCGGGCGGATCGCCGACGAACCGCACAAGATCCTCGAGCAACGATTGAACATGCTCGGGTGGTGGAGGAACGTATCTTGCCCGCTCGATCCCGCCAGAATGGCCGATCCAGTTCTGGACGGAACGGAACTCGCCCGGTCGAAGGTCCGCCCCACGCACGTCGTGGAGAAGGATCACGTGCAGCTCCCGAATGAACTGAAGCGAGATCGGCCGATCTTTCGGGCGGCTGAGCCCGTACTCCAGCGCGTGGACATAGTTGGCAACCTCGCCCGCGTCACCGGATGGATCACTGACTTCCTTCGTTGCCTCGAACAGGAGCAACTGTCCGAGATCGGTGCGAGTGCCCTCAATCCGACTGGATGCTGTTGCCTCCCGGCGCAGAAGCGTGCCCTGCAACATCAGGTGTAATGGAGACGACATCGACGATGTGCTCAACGCTGACAGCCCTCCCAGCTCGGCGGAGCACTCGGCAAGCAGCCGCACCAACGGCGGGGAGAAGGTAAACGAGCGAGGCAAGGGGTTCGGCAGGAACGCCTTCGCGTTATCGATGGTCGTGACCCAGGAACCGGCCGCTGGTTCGCCCATTGCTCACCCCTTATGCGCGGGAGGTATCATAGCGATATTCTTACCGTACCTTAAGCACGGAACGTATCACAAGAATGATTCAGCCGCGCGGCGTCGGTGAGGGCCCAGCCGTCGGCGATGGATCGATAGATCGCTTGGCGTCGGCGGAACGCCGGATCGGCCTGCAGCGCCGGGTCGAACCCGTATCCCGCCAGCAGTGCCGCCCGGTCGGGATCGTCTTCCGGGCGCGCCAGCATCGTCACCAGCAGGCTCTCCGACCACGGATCGACATAGCGCGCGTACTCCCAGTCGATCACGCCGGAAATCCGCACACCGCCGTCGCTCTCCAGCACGAAGATATGGCGCGGGTCGAGATCGCTGTGGATCACCGCCGGGCGCACGACCTGCCGCAATGCGTCCTCCCCCGCCTCGACAGCCCCCAGCAGCCGCGCGAACGGCGCCGGGTCCAACCCGAACCGACGCGCATCATCGCGCAATCCCTCGGCATCGGCGCGCACCATCGCCGGCCAATCACGGAAGCGCTGCTGACCGTCCGGCGTGCCGAACCACGGCCCGGCGTGGTCATGCAAACGCCGCAGCAGGATGCCGATCTCTCGCCAGATCGCCTCCCGTTCGCTCGCGATCATGGCGGGCAGCACCTCGGCCAGCACCTGGCCAGGCACCAGCTCCTGCAGCAGCCAGGGGCGGTCCCGGAACCCGGCGGCCAGCGTCGGAGGCGCGGGGACGGTGCCCCGGATGCGATCGACCACGATCGCCTCGCACGCGAGCGCGCCGGCGCGCAGCCATGACGGTCCCGCCGCGACGGTCTCCCGGTCCGGTCCGACGCGGAGCACGGCCTCGCCCACCGGCGCGATCCCGACGCGCCATGCGGTATTGACGGTGCCACCGCCAAGGCGCCGGGCGGGCATGCCCGCGCGAATCGCGCCGGCTCGCCGGAGATCATTCAGGATGTCTTCAGCCTGCTGTGGCATGGTGAGGCTCACAACGCGAATAGGCATGCACGATCGGTTCGCACAACACCGAACCTGCCCCTCGTGCGTATCAGAGACTAGAATGGCATGGTACACGTACGAACAGACACCACGTCCTCGCACCAACATCGCCATCTCGCGCGGGGCGCATGAGCCAGACGACCCAGGAGGCATACATGCCCGGCATTCTCTTCAACGATCGAGACCCACGATACTCCCGGCGACGGCTCGTCGGGTCGGCGCTCGCCTTCGCCGGCGCGGCGGCGTTTGGACGCAACGCTCTCGCCCAGGACGACGATGCCGAGAGCATTCCCATCGAATCGACCGAACTGGGCCCGATGCCCAGCACCGGCACCGTTCGCGACGGGTTCACCGACCAGGCGCCGGAACAACCGGACGCCGCCGGCGGGGTGATTCCGACCGAGCTCATTGTCGAGAAGGCGCAGATCGCCGCCGAGGTCGAAGTCCAGGAAATCGTCGACGGCGTGATGCAGAATCCGACCGGCCCGTGGATCGTCTCCTGGTACGAGCAGACCTCCGAGCTGGGCGTGGTCGGCAACGTCGTCATGGCGGGTCACGTCGACTACTGGAACGTGGGCCCGTCGGTTTTCTTCAACCTCGGCGATCTTGTCGAAGGCGACCCGATCGAGGTCCTCGGCGAAAACCAGACGACGTTCAGCTACGCCGTCGAATGGAACGAGGTCTTCGACCTGGAGGAGCTGACCAGCGGCAAGATCACTGAGCTGGTCGGGCCGACCGAGGATCCCGTGCTGACGCTGATCACCTGTGGCGGCGAGTTCGACTACGCCAGCGGCGAGTACCTCTCGCGGCGAGTCGTCCGCGCCAGCCTCGTCGAAGCCTGATCCTCACCATCGACTGCCCCCAACGCTCCGGCCAGGTAACGGCCGGGGCGTTGTTGCGTCCATGATCGGGGCTTGCACGGAGCGCATCGCCCCTTCCGGACATCATTCCCCGGCAATTGGCGGTTAACCGGCAGGACCGGATGGCTGAAGGCTTGCGATACTGATTGCAGCGATCGAATCGCGGTGCCGGACGCAACGTGGCGTACACTGGCACCAAGGAAAGGAATCCCGCCATGCCAACCATCGACATTGGACTCACCCGATCGACGAGGAACCGCTGGATCTTCGGCGTCTGCGGCGGCATCGCCGAAAAGTTCGGCATCAACCCGCTCGCCGTTCGCCTCGGTGTCGCCATCCTCGCGGTGGTCATCCCGGGCGTCTCGGTCTTCCCGGTCATCCTTCTCTACATCCTCGCCGGCCTGATGCTGCCGGAGGACACCGACCCGATCAACCTGGGCTGATCGGCGGCAGGTCCGTGGTATGCTGGCAATCGATGAGGCGCGCCGTTGCACTTCGCACAAGCGGCGTGCCTTTGTGCGTATTCGCCCCCTCAGTTCGGGAGTACCTGTTTCCATGTCCAGCCTCGCGCGTGCCGACCGGGACACCCGCCTGCCCGTGCGGTGCATGGCTTGCGGCGCGGTCCACGGCGGCACCCGGCCCATCACCGCCTGCCCCGACTGCGGCGGCCTGCTCGACGCGGTGATCGACACCGATCGCACGCTCACCCCCGCTGACGTCGCGCCACAACCCGGCACTCCGGGCGCCACCTCCGGCGTCTGGCGCTTCGCCCCGCTGCTGCCGCGGATTCCCGCGCGCGATATCGTCACGCGATGGGAGGGCAACACCCCGCTCTACGC
>JAEVYR010000006.1 GCA_023392645.1 Chloroflexota bacterium
GGGTGGTACCGCGTGGCAACCCCTCGTCCCTGCCGAGGGGTTTTTCCATGCCTGTTTTCAGGAACGCGAATTCGAGGAACACGCATGTCGACACAAACGCACGGCCTTTCCGACAAAATCGCCGACGCCCGCGAGAAGGCGACCGAGCAACTTGCCAACCTCACCTCGCACGACGCGGTCGTCGCCTGGGAGCGCGACTGGCTCGGTCCGAAGGGCGAGATCACCCAAATGCTCCGCTCGCTCGGCTCGCTGCCGAAAGATGAGCGTCCCCATGCCGGCCGCGAGGCGCAGGCACTGCGCCAGGAGCTGGAGGCCGCGTTCCCGCCGGTCCGCGAGCGGATCGAGGCGGAATCGCTGCTGCAGCGGCTCGCTGACGAAGCGGTCGACGTCACCCTGCCCGGAATCGATCCCCAGATCGGCGCCATCCATCCGATGTCCCGCATGATCGACGAGCTGATCGATATCTTCGCCCAGATGGGCTTCCAGGCTGTTTTTGGCCCGGAGGTCGAATCGACCCGCTACAACTTCGACCTGCTCAACATCCCCGACGACCACCCCGCCCGCGACGTTTGGGATACCGTCATCGTCGACGATCCCGGCGGCGAGATCGTGCTTCGCACCCACACGTCGCCGATGCAGGCGCGCACCATGGAGCGTGTCGACCCGCCGGTCCGCGTGATCGTGCCCGGCGCGGCGTACCGCTATGAGGCGCAAGACGCGTCGCACGAGTGGCAGCTCACCCAGCTGGAGGGCCTGGCGGTCGATCGCAACATCACGCTCAGCGACCTCAAGGGCGTGCTGCAGGAGATGGCGCGTCAGCTCTTCGGGCCCGAGCGCAAGGTCCGCTTCCGGTGCGATTTCTTCCCGTTCGTCGAGCCCGGTGTCGATTTCGCGGTGGACTGTGCGATCTGCGACGGCAAGGGCTGCCGCGTGTGCAAACACACCGGATGGCTGGAAATGGGCGGCGCCGGCATGGTGCACCCCAACGAGCTGCGCGGCGTCGGGTACGACCCGGAGCAATTCACCGGCTTCGCCTTCGGCCTGGGCATCGAACGGCTGACCATGATGAAGTACGGGGTCGATGACGTCCGCATCTTCAATTCCAACGACCTTCGCTTTCTCAAGAAGTTCGCCACCGCCGCGGTCTCGTAGCGCCGAACCCGCGTTGGCCCACTCGCAGGACCACTCCCGTGGCGGCCCGTCCGTAGCGCCGGCCCTGTGCCGGCCGGTTCCGGAGAATCCCATTCATGAAAGTCCCGTTCACCTGGCTCAAGCAGTACGTCGATATCGACGTCTCACCCCAGGAGCTCGCCCAGCGCATGACGATGGCGGGTCTTGAGGCCGAACAGATTGACTACATCGGCGATACCTGGGACAGCGTCTACGTCGCCGAAGTCGAGAAGGTCGAGCAGCATCCCGACGCCGACCGGCTCGTGCTGGCAACCGTCACCGCCGGCGAGCACCGCCTCACCGTCGTCACCGGCGCGCCCAACATCGCCGAAGGGCAGAAGGTCGCGCTCGCGCTGGCCGGCGCCCGTCTGATCGACGCCTACGCCGACGAACCGCGGCTCAAGACACTCAAGCCGGGCAAGATTCGCGGCATCCTTTCCGAAGGCATGGTCTGCAGCGAAAAGGAGCTCGGCCTCAGCGACGAGCACGAGGGCATTCTGGTGCTGCCGGAGGACGCGCCGGTCGGAGCGCCGCTGGTCGATTACCTCGGCGACGCGGTGATCGAATTCGAGATCACCCCGAACCTCGTCCATGCGTTCTCGATGGTCGGTATCGCCCGTGAGGCGAGCGCCGTGCTCGACGCGCCGATCCACCTGCCGGAGCTGGCTTCGCTCGACGACGTGCCCCGGCGCGACGACCTCGTCACGATCGAGGCGCCCGACCTCAACGCCCGCTACATCGGCATCGTCATCGACGGCGTGAAGGTCGAGCCGTCGCCGGCCTGGATGGCCCAGCGCCTCACCCGCGCCGGGGTTCGGCCGGTCAACAACCTCGTCGACGTCACCAACTACGTCCTGCTGGAGATGGGGCAGCCCCTCCACGCCTTCGACCTGACGCAAATCGGCAGCGGCCGCATTGTCACCCGCCGCGCGAAACCCGGAGAGACCATCGAGACGCTCGACCACCGCACCCGCGAGGTCGACGAAGACGTCCTGCTGATCACCGACGGCGAACGGCCGCTGGCCGTGGCCGGCGTGATGGGTGGCGTCGACTCGGAGGTGACCGACGACACGACGTCGATCCTGCTCGAATCGGCGACATTCGATATGGTCAATGTTCGCCATACCTCGCGCAAGCTGAAGCTGCGCACCGATGCGTCAGCCCGATTCGAGCGCGGCATCGATCCCGATCTCGCTCTCACCGCCGCCCGTCGCGCCGTCCAGCTCATCCTCGAGCTGTGCCCTGGCGCGACGATGAGGGGATACGACGACACCTACCCCAATCCGGTCGCGCCGCGCACGGTCACCCTGCCGCTCTCGCGCATCAAGCGCGTGCTCGGGATCGAGATTCCGCGCGACACCGTCAGCAGTGTGCTCACGCGGCTCGATTTGCAGCCGGTGATCGAGGGCGATGACCTGACCGTCACCGTGCCGACGTGGCGCAGTGACATCTCGATTCCTGAAGATGTGGTCGAGGAGGTCGCCCGCATCGTCGGCTACGGCGAGCTGCCGGCGACGTTACCGACCGGCGAAACCGCGGCCGTTGAGCGGGATCCGATGTTCCTCCTGCAGCAACGTGTCCGCACGCTGCTGGCGGCCGGCGGCATGTGGGAAGGTCGCTCCTACGCCACCCTCTCCGACGGAGAAATCGAGCAGTGGTCCTCCGCCGATTCGGTCGCCCTGACCGCCACGGTCGGGCCCAACGCACTCGTGCGGCTGCTCAACCCGGTGAACACCGAGCGGCCCGTGTTGCGGCCTGCGATCCTGCCATCGCTGCTGCCGGCGGTGACCGAGAACCTGAAGCACCAGGAAAGCGTGCGACTCTTCGAGATCGCCCACGTCTTCTGGGGCAACGGCGTCGGTGAGCTGCCGAACGAACCGCCTCACGTCGCCGGCATCGTCGCGGGTCGCCGTCACGATCTCGACCGGTTCGCGGCGTCGTCGCCGGAGATGGACTTCTGGGACGTGAAGGGCCTCGTCGATGCGCTTTCGCGGCGGCTCGGCGTCTCGCTGGACTTCGCCCCGGGGCAGCACCCGGCCTTTCATCCCGGCCGTACGGCGACCGTGATGGCCCGGGGCGAGCGCGTCGGCATTGTCGGCGAAATCCACCCCTCGCTGGCCGCCGCTCACGGCATCGAGGCCCGCGTGGCCGGGTTCGAGCTCGATCTCACCGCCCTCGCGATGGCGATGCCGGATACGCGCGGCATCCAGGTCAAGGCGGATCACTACCTGCCGGTGCAGCAGGACTTCTCGATGGTCGTCGACGCCGCTACCCCGGCCGCGACGGTGCAGGACGCCCTGCTCCGGGGCGCGGGTCCGCTCGCGACCGATGTCACCTTGTTCGATATCTACGAGGGCGAGCCCATCGGCGAGGGTCGGAAGAGCCTGACCTTCCGCGTGACCTTCACCGCGCCGGATCGCGCGCTGACCGACAAGGAGCTGGAGAAGGTGCGCAACAAGATCGAGAAGACGCTGGAGCGCAACGCCGGCGCCACCCTGCGCACCTAGCGCCCACCTGCGGGCCGGCACGAGACCGGCCCGCGTACGCATTGGTATCGAACCACGTTACTGGAGCCCGCCGTCATGCCCACTCCCATCGCCATCCGCCGCATCGACGGCTTCGATGCCGCCCTGCCCGAGCTGAGGCGGCGCGGCTCGTTCGACGATCCCGTCCTCTCGGATCGAATCCGGGAAGGCATCCGCCGCGTCTTCGGCGCCGACCTGACCGCGCGCGAGGTCGTCGAACGGATCGTCGGCGAGGTCCGGTCCGACGGCGACGCCGCGCTGCGCCGGTACACTGAGGCCTTCGACGGCACGGCACCGGAATCATTCGAGGTGCCGCGTTCCGCGAGGCGAGCGGCCCGCGAAGTGATCGGCAATGACCTGGATCGCGCGCTGGTGGTCGCCTCGGAGCGCATCCGCGCCTTCCACGAGCACCAGCCGTCGCAGTCGTGGATCGAGCCGACGCCGCAGGGCACCTTCGGGCAACTCGTGCGACCGCTGGAGCGTGTCGGCATCTACACGCCTGGCGGCACGGCCGCCTACCCGTCGTCGCTGCTGATGACCGCGATTCCCGCCCGCGTAGCCGGGGTGCGCGAAATTGTGATCGCGGCCCCGCCGGGCCGGGACGGCCAAATCGCCCCCGCCATTCTCGCCGCCGCCGAGATCGCCGGGGTCGATCGGATCTTCTCCATCGGCGGCGCGCAGGCGATCGCCGCTCTCGCGTTCGGCACGGAAAGCGTGCCCCACGTCGACAAGATTTTCGGGCCCGGGAACATCTTCGTCGCGCTCGCCAAGCAGCGCGTATATGGCGTCGTTGCACTCGACCAGCTCGCCGGTCCCACCGAGACCCTTCTCGTGGCCGACGATACCGCCGATCTGGAGCTGGTCGCGGCCGATCTCATCGCCCAATCCGAACATGACACCATCGCCAGCGCGATCCTGATCACCACGAGCGCCTCGCTCGCCGATGCGGTTCCGGGGGAGATCGCGCGGCAACTCGGCCCGCTCGAGCGCGCCGACATCGCCCGGGCATCGCTGGAGGCGAACGGGCGCATCGTTGTGGTGGAGTGCCTGCCGGATGCCATCGCGCTGGCGAACGCCTATGCGCCGGAGCACCTCTGCCTGCTCGTCGCGCGGCCCTGGGACCTCGTGCCGATGGTCGAGAACGCGGGCGGCATCTTCGTCGGCGAAGACAGCCCGGAAGCGCTCGGCGACTACACCGCCGGCCCGAGCCACGTCATGCCGACGGGCGGCACCGCGCGCTTCTCGTCGCCGGTAAACGTATCGGATTTCCGCAAGGTGATCTCGGTGCTCGCCGCGACGCCGGCGGGCGTCGCCGAACTCGGCGAAGCGACCATCGCCATCGCCGAGGCTGAGGGTCTCACCGGCCACGCCGCCGCCATCAGACGGCGATTGCGCCGGGGGTAGAGTCGGTGGACTCGCCCCGCCATGGGCGAGTTCGGCGCTGGCGTCAACAATCAGTTTTGCGAAATTTGGGTGAACCGTAGGCGACATGGCCCGTAGTGCCGCCCCTGTGGCGGATCGCGACGCACGGCCGGCACTACGGCGACTGTTCCGCGCGGATTGTGGCCGAGCCCGTCGATTGCCGTTTTGCACACCGAACACGGGAGTGTTATTTCGAGCGAAGCGGCGTAGCCGCGGAGTCGAGACATCTCTTCCCTTCGCGAAGCGCATCGCTGCGGGCAAGAGATGTCCCCACCCGCGCCTGGCGGCGCCTCGTCGAAATGTCAATCGGTTGTTGGATTTGGGTATCTCGCGTTGGTGTTGTGGAGCGAGCCCGCCCACGACGCGGCTGAGCCACCGACCCCGCTATCGCGGCGACGTCACGGCTCCGGCTGGCAGCGTGGACAGAAGTACGTACCGCGCCCGGCGACGCGGGTCTTGACGATGGTCGCGCCGCAGCGGAAACACGCCTCGCCCTCGCGACCGTGCACCGCAGGGAACTCGTTGTCCGGCACGGCCTTGCTGTGGATGATCGTCGCGCCGCCCTGACGGATGCCCTCCGCCAGCACGTTCGGGATCTGCCCCGCGATCGTGTCGATCTGCGCCGCGACGAGAGTCTTCGCCGACGTCGCCGGGTGGATGCCCGACGCGAACAGCACCTCGTCGACGTAGATGTTGCCCAGCCCGGCCAGCACGCCCTGATCGAGCAGCACCGCCTTCACCGGCACAGAACGCCGCGCAAAGAGCCGGCCGAGTCGCTCGACGTCGACCGGCTCGGTCGCCTCCGGCCCGATCGCCAGCGCATCCAGCACCGCCGGCACATCGTCCGATGTCAGGATGTTGAGCCAGCCGAATTGCCGGATATCGCTGTACCAGGCGATCCGGCCATCGTCGAAAGTGATCTTCGCGTGCGTAGATTTGTGCGGCAGCTCGCCATCGAACTTCGGCACCGGGTGCCCGGCTACCTGGCGCTGGCCGTCCGGCAGTTCGATCGCCAGTTGACCCGCCAGCTTGAAGTGAACGAGCACGTCGAGATCGCCCGAGAAGGCAATGTCGAGCACCTTGCCCCGCCGGCGCGCGCCGATCACCGTGCGGCCCACGAGCACCTGCGGATCGGCGATCTCCGATTGGCGCAGGAGCTTGGCGAGCGAAACCTCCACACTCGTCACGGTGTGACCAGTCAGGTGCGTCGCCACCATTCGCCGAATCGTCTCGACCTCGGGAAGCTCGGGCACGCGCTCAGCTCGCGGTGATGCGGCGCATCCACTTGGCGGCCATGGTCGCCGCCTCGACGCCTTCCTGCTCGTCGCGAGAGGCATTGATGACGCGGGCCATCATGTCCCACGCCGCGTGCTTGGCAATGCGGTGGCGCGCCTCGTAGACCGATCGCGGCGGGCCCATCAGGCGGCCGACCGTGAGATAGGTGACGGCCCAGCCGTCGCCCTCTCGCTTCAGGCGAACGATGTCGCGACCCTGGCGCCAGACAAACGCGTTTTCCTCTTCAATGGTGTGCTCGGCCATGAGCATCCCCCGCAGCGCCATCAACCATCCACCCACCCGGCTCGGTCGACGGGAACGATCCAATGCAATATTCAGCGAAGCCACGATCCCCCCCAATAGGGTTGTGTGCGCGAAACTGGTTCGAGCGTTGACACGCTGTCGCGCGTTTGCGGCGAGCGTGGAACTGGCGCTGGTGGCTGTCGATGGGACAGGACGTCGTACGAGAGCGAAGAAGTGTTGAAGCGCCAGCAACCGGCCGCCCCCTCCGAGCGTCCGACCGCCCTCAGTGTACTCCACCCGACCGTCCGGGTGAGCCTCATTCATGGAATCCCTTGCCCGGCAGGAAACGGTCGAGCCACGACGGGATCCACCAGTTGATATGCCCCAGCAACGCCATCGTCGCCGGCACCAGCAACGCCCGCACGATCGTCGCGTCAACCGCCACCGCGATCGCGATGCCGAGCCCCAGCGCCTTCACGATCACGACGTCGGCTGACACGAACGAGCCAGTCACCACGACGACGATCAGCGCCGCGCTGGTGATGATCCGGCCGCTCCGCTCGAGGCCGTACGCCACCGCCTCGCGGTTGTCGCCGGTGCGATCCCACTCCTCCCGGATGCGCGTCAGCAGGAAGACTTCATAGTCCATCGAGAGCCCGAACAGCACGCAAAACATGATCACCGGCAACGACGCCTCGACGAACCCCTGCGGCGTGAACCGAAGCAGCTCGTGCAGGTGACCGTCCTGGAACACCCAGACCAGCGCTCCGTACGACGCGAGGATCGACATGATGTTGAGGAAGATTGCCTTGAGTGGCAGCACGATCGAGCGGAACAGGATGAGCAGGATCGAGTAGGTCATCACGACCACGAAGCCTCCGGCCAGCCAGAAGCGATCGTAGATGACCTCGACGACATCCACGATCTCGGCCGTACAGCCAGTGACGAGCACGGTGACCTCGGGCGTATCCGGAATAGACCGGAGCTGCGCCAGCAGCGCCTTGTTGTCCGGGTCGTTCGCCGTCTTTTCCGGATAGGCGAAGATAACCGCCGCGTCGTCCGACCAGAACCGGCGCAATTGCGTGTCAACGCCGCTGGCCTCCAGCACCTCCCGGATTTGAAGTCGCTGATTGGCGGGCAGGCCGGCGATCTGCTCCAGGTAGGACGTCGGCCCCTGCACCCGCTCGATCCGGTCGTCACGGGCCAGCAGCGTTTCGAACCGATCGACCAGCGCCACGCGATCGGCTTCCGGCATCGCGTCCGCGAACTCCATCACCAGCAGGAACGGCGAAATCTCGCCGCCGGAGAACTCCGCGCTGAGCAGGTCGAACCCCTGGCGGCTCGGAAGATCTTCGGGCAGGATCGTCGCATCGGGCGATGAGATGTTGGCGTGGCGGAATGGCAAACCGAGCGATATCAGGATCGTCAGCGTGATCGCGGCGACGATCACGGGATGGCGCATCACGAAATGGGCGATCCGATACCAGCTTCCATGTTCGTCGGCCCGGTCCCCCCCGAGGGCAACTCCGCCGAGCCGCCCGAGCGACAACGACTCCACCCGTGGCCCGAGCACCGCGAGCAATGCCGGCAGCAGCGTCAGCGAGGCGAGCGTCGAAATCGCCACCACGACCACGCCGGCCACGCCGACCGACCGCAGGAACATCAGCGGGAACAGCATCAGCCCCGCCAGCCCAATCAGCACCGACATGCCGGAGAAAAAGACGGCCCGGCCCGCGGTGTCGACCGCGCGCTCGACGGCGGCTTCGACATCGCCGCCATTGCGATGCAGCTCCTCGCGGAACCGGCTCGTGATGAACAGGGCGTAGTCGACGGCGAGGCCCAGCCCGAGCATGGTCGCGAGGTTCAGCACGAAGATGCTGAGATCGGCCGCGTGCGCGAGCCAGTAAATGACCATCAGCACGACGGCCACGCCCGCGGCGCCGGTCACGAGCGGCACCATCGCGCTGACGACCGTGCCAAAGACGACGAGCAGCGCCAGCAGAGCGACCGGCAACGCGATCATCTCCGCCCGCTGCAGGTCGCGCTGGCTGGCGGTCTCGATGTCGTTGTAGAAGGCCGGGCCACCAGCGATGAGGTACTCGATGTCGGGCTGCGGCACCATCGCCGCCTCGAATTCGGGAACGTCGCGCTGCGCTTCCTCCGGCGGCAGGTCGAGCCCGACGATGGCGTAGGCGATATCGCCACTGCCGGAGATCAGCGAGGCGTCGACCGTCGGCAGGATGATGTCCTCGACGAACGACAGCTCGTCAACATGCTCCAGCGAGGCGGTGACCTGGTCGAGAAAGCGCGGGTCATCCGCGTCCAGCGTGTCGCTCTCGTAGACCACGATCAACGTCGAGGGGCTGTAGTCGAGCTTCTCTTCCAACGCGATTCGGCCGCGCGCCGCCTCGGTGTCGTCCGAGCTGAATCCTCCAACCTTGAGCGGATCGTGCGCTTGCAGCGCGAACGGCGCGGACACAGCGACCAGGATCAGCCAGGCGATCAGCACCGCCCAACCATGCCGGATGGCGAACCGCGCGAGCCGCCTAAACATCGCCAGGACCCGATTGGATCATGCCGCGCGAATGCCGGTGAAGGTGCCATCGTCCGCGCGGTCGACTGCGAGCGTCGCGATCACGGCGTCGATGTTGAGTGGACCGTAGATATGCGGATACACCTGCCCATCATCGTCGTAGCGCAGCTCGGACACGAGCTTCGTCGTGTCGAGCACCAGCACCATGTAGGTCCGGTCATCGCCCGCGTAGAACATGTTGGCGACCTCGATCAGCGGATCGAGACCGTTGGTCGTATGGATGAACCCATCCTGCTCGTACGCTTCCGGCAGGTAGCTTTCTCCGCTTCCGCGGGCCTCCCATGCCGGGACCGGCACCAGGTGATAGGCGATCTGCGCCGCGCGCGATTCCTCGGCAGTTCGATGTTCCATCTGTTCCCTCACCCACTTCCCGTTCGTCGGCATTGGACGCGCCGCGACGGGTGGTCTATCGTCACAACAGGGCACCGCGATCGGTGCCGCCATCAGCCTATCGTATCGGATGATCCATGCACGACCGCGACCAAATCCGGCTGACGACCCTCGCCAACTGCGCCGGCTGAGCATCCAAGCTCGAGCCCGGAGCGCTGGCGCAGGTTCTGCAGCCACTCACCATTGCATCACACCCTGATCTCATCGTCGGTCTCCAGACATCCGACGATGCGGCGGTGCTGCGCCTTTCCGACGAGCTCGCCATCGTGCAGACCGTCGATTTCTTCGCGCCGGTGGTCGATGACCCGTATGAGTATGGCGCGATCGCGGCGGCCAACAGCATGAGCGACGTCTTCGCGATGGGCGGCACCGTGACGATGGCCCTCAACGTCGCCGCCTTCCCCGACGATCTCGATCTCTCGATTCTCGGCGAAATCTTCCGGGGCGGGATGGATGCGGTCAGCGAGGCGGGTGGCGTCATCGCCGGCGGCCATAGCGTCACCGACGCCGAGCCGAAATACGGCCTGTCCGTCACCGGACTGGTCCATCCGGCGAGAATCTGGACCAAGGCCGGCGCGAAAGCGGGCGACGCGCTGCTGCTGACCAAGCCGCTCGGCTCGGGCGTGCTCACCACCGCCGCGCGCGCCGAGCGCATCGGCGCCGACGAGCTCGCGCCGGCAATCGCGACGATGCGCCGCCTGAACCTCAACGCCCGCAACATCGCCGTCGATCACGGCATCCACGCCGCCACCGACGTGACCGGGTTCGGCCTAGCCGGACATGCCGTCGAAATCGCCCAGCGCAGCGGCGCCGGCATCGAAATCGATCTGGGCGCGCTGCCGGTGCTGCCCGGGGTGCTCGCCCTGCTCGCCGACGGCGTCAAGGCAGGCGGGCTCGGTCGAAACCGGAGCCATTACTCCTCCCTGCCGGACGGCGTCTCGGTCGATGCTGCGGCGGACCCGCTCCTGACCGAGCTGGCGTTCGACCCGCAAACCTCGGGCGGCTTGCTCTTTGCCGTTTCGGAGGACGAGGCGGATGCGCTCATCGACGCGTTCGCGGCGGCGGGAGAGTCGATCTGGCGCATCGGCAGGGTGACCGATGGCGCGGGCGTGACGCTGGCCGGCAACGCATCGTGACCCCCGAACGTCAGTCGGGTCCGGACGACTGGATCCGGCGAATGCGGGCCTGGGGCGTTCGGCCGGCGCGGTCCAAGGGGCAGAACTTCCTGCTTGACGCCGACGTGGTCGAACGCATCGCCGACGCGTCCGGCGCCGGACCGCTCGACCGCGTGCTCGAGATCGGCCCGGGACTGGGCATCCTCACCGAGGCGCTGCTGCGACGCGGCGCGACGGTGACCGCGATCGAACTGGACGACACGCTGGCGCCCCGGCTCGACGCACATTTCCACGACGAGCGCAGGTTTCATCTCATCCACGACGACGCCACCACGGTCGACCCGGCCTATATCTTCGAGCCGGGTCAGGCCTACCGGATCGTCGCCAACCTGCCGTACGGCGTCGCGACGGTCATCATCCGGCACTATCTCGAATCGGCCCAACCGCCGTTCGAGCTGATCGTGATGGTGCAGAAAGAGGTCGCCGACCGGATGACGGCCACGGCCGGCGATCTTTCGCTGCTGACACTGGCGATCCAGCTCTACACCGAGCCGGAATACCTGTTTACGGTGCCGAACGACGCGTTTCACCCCCCGCCGAAGGTCACCTCGGCTGTGGTGCGCCTGACAACCCTCTCCGAGCCAGCGCTTGACACCGAATCGCGCGAACGGCTGTTTCGACTCGCGACCATCGCATTCCAGCAAAAGCGCAAGACGCTTCTCAACTCGCTCTCGCGGGGCCTTGACATCGACAAGGCGGCGCTCCTCGCGCGTCTCGACGCCATCGGCATCGATGGCGGCCAGCGCCCGCAGGCCCTCGCCTTCGACGACTGGCTCCGCCTCGCCTCCGCCGAGCTGGCGCCGTGACCCGCGTCCGTGACGCCCCGGCCAAGATCAATCTCGGGCTCGAGATTCTCCGTCGCCGGGGCAATGGCTATCATGACGTGCGCACAATTCTCTGCACGATCTCCCTCGCCGACCGGCTGACCTTCGAGCCTGCCGATTCAGACGAAATCGTCATCCACGGCGCCGGCGACGTGCCTCGCGACGGCAATCTCGTGCTTCGCGCGCTGCGCGAGATGCGAGAGCGCGGCGCGGAGATCCCACCCCAGCGGGTCACGGTCGACAAGGCGATTCCGGCCGCGGCGGGGCTCGGCGGCGCGAGCAGCGATGCCGCCGCGACGATCGACGCGTTCTTGCCAGAGCTCGAC